>CAJWVP010000067.1 GCA_913048145.1 uncultured Rhodospirillaceae bacterium | reverse complement strand
AAACTATAGGCCCACCTAGGCTAACTCCCTGGGAACTTCCCATAGAAGAAATCAGGCAAGAATGTCGCAATTTCTGGGAACGCCGAAATGATGATCAGCACCACAACGTAGGCGATGACGAACGGAATCACAGCAATGGAAATCTTGTCGATACCCAGATTGGTTATTCGTGCCGCTACAAACAGATTGGCGCCGACCGGCGGTGTAAGGAAACCCACCTCGCAGGAAATGACCATAATGATCCCAAAGACGATCGGGTCGATGCCAAGGCTAATCACGATCGGCAGCATAAGTGGTGTCAGAAGGATAATTTGAGCGATTGATTCCAGAAACATGCCCGTGAAAATCAGGATCGCAGCAATGATCATGAGCAAGATAAACGGGTTCTCCGTTACGCCCGCAAGGGCGTCCCCAATCATCATTGGGACTTCCATCAAACTCATCAGCTCGCCAAATGCCTTGGCCGGGCCGACGATTATAAGAACGGCACCTGAGATCATAGCAGTGATCTTCAAACAGTAGATGAGTTTCCCGAAATCGAGCTCATGGTATGCGAAGTGACCAATAATCAGAGCGTAGACCACGGCGACGGACGCTGCTTCCGTTGGTGTGAAGATCCCTGAATAAATACCACCAAGGATGATGAAGGGCGCAAGAAGTGCCCATCTGCCGGCCCAGAAAGACTCCCAAACATCGCTCCAAGAAAACTCGCGGCCGGCGCCAACATAACCCCGCTTCCTCGCGATAATGTAGGTCGTCAGCATCAAAATTCCACTCGCGATCAAGCCGGGAAGGAACCCTGCCAAAAACAGCCTGGGAATAGACTGCTCGGCGACGATCCCGTAGATGATCATCAAGTTGCTTGGCGGAATGAGGCTACCCAGCGCGCCGCCGGCCGCGGCGATAGCACCACCAAACGCCGGGCTGTAATTCTGCTTCACCATGGAGGGGATCATGACTGCACCGATGGCCGCTGTCGTCGCAGGCCCGGATCCCGATAGGGCCGCGAAGAACGTGCACCCAAGCACCGCAACCAGGCCCAAGCTCCCCGTATAATTACCAACCAGCGATTCCGCCAAGTTGACAATGCGGCGCGCCATACCCCCCTGTTCCATCAATGAACCAGCAAGCACGAACAAGGGGACGGTAATGAGCGGGAACGGCTCGATCCCCGTATACATGGAAAGGGCAATCTGAACGAAGGGGAAATCTAAAAACCAATAGCCGACGACCGTGCCGATGATCACCGATATGGGGATGGGAATCCCCAGGGCGATCATCAGGAGCATTGATAGAAAAATAATGATTGCCTGCGTCACCTCAGGCAGATCAAGCAAGAAATCCAAAAATGTGCCCCAAAACTCAAACATGGGTCATTTCCCGTTCTCGCTTATCGCCGTCGTTCCGAGGCTCAAGAATGGGCTCATCAAACTTCCACCACCGGTAATAGATTTGGAGGAGACGGAACGTCATTAGTCCAAACCCAAAGATCAGGCAGAGATAGGGCCACTTCTGATCAATATCCAAAGCGGGAGACCTGTAGGAGTTCTCCCAAAACGAAATTTCCAAAATGACACTTTGCCAAGTCAGAAAAACACCCATGGCGAACCAGACAAGATCGCTAAATATCGTGAGCCCGAGGCTTATCGTCCTTGGGAACAGATTGATGAAGTTCATGACCCGGATATGGGCCCGTTCGCGCACAGCCCAGGAAACGGACAAGTACACGGACCAAAGCATCATGTACTGGGCGATTTCGTCGGACCACGATAGGGGTTCGTTAAAGACGTACCTCAGAACCACGTGCAAGAACACCATCGCGCACATGATCATCACGCATACGCCGGCGATGACTTCTTCAAGACGTCGCTCTAGAATCTTATACATATGACCAACCGCCAACGAATTTCGAACTCGCTAATTCTGCCCCGATCAAAATCCGATCAGAGTGAAGACTGCAGCGCCGCCTGAAAAGGGCGCTGCAGTCTTCCTCAGGTTCGCTATCGTTATTTAGCCGCGTCTGCAATCGCTTTCATAATCGCGGGATAGTCGCCGCCCCGCTTTTTGCCGAAAGCTGCGTGAACGGCTTTGGCCTTCTCGACCCAGGGGCCAATATCCGGCTCCGTGACCGTCACGCCGGCTGCTTCCAGTTTTTTCTGAACCAGATCCATACCATAGTTGGTGTGGAAACGTGACGCCGCCGTGGCGACTTTGACCGCCATGTCGAAGTGCTCTTTTTGACCCGCATCCATCTTCTTCATGAACTTGTCACTAACGAAGAAAGGCGGCGCCAAAACGAAATGGCCCGTCTTGGCAATGTGTTTGGCAACATCGTGAAATTTCTGCGAGTAGATCACGTCCATGGGCAAGTCACCGCCATCAACGGTACCCGTCTGCGTCGCCGTCAACGCTTCCGACCAAGCGATCGGAACAGGATCAGAACCAAAGGCTTTGTAGGTGTCGATCATGACCACGTTTTTCGGTACGCGGTATTTCATCTTGGCAAAGTCGGCCAGGCTGTTAATTGGCATTTTCGTGTTATAGATATGCCGGAAGGAGAACAACGGGATCGATACTAGGTGCACGCCCACCTCTTTGGGCATATCGCCCCAGATTTTCTGGCCGATGGGACCATCCGCAACTTTCACAGCATGCTCATAGTTTTGGATCATGTAAGGCAGAACCAAGAGGTCAATCTTCGGGAAGAAGGGGCCCGCATTGTTCTGCGCGATCATTGTCCCATCCAGAGTGCCCAGCTGGAGCTTTTTAAATTGCTCCTGCTCACTGCCCATTTTGTGACAGCAGTGTACTTTTACGCGAACGGTACCGCCCGACAGCGTTTCGAAGCGTTCGGCGAATGTCTTCATGAACGTCCCGTAAGGATGTCCTTCGGTAACCGAAAATCCAATGTTCATAGTAAGTTTCTTAGCTGATGCTTCAGCGGACATCAGCAATCCGGCGATGGCAAATACAGCCCCGACCCATAAAATTGAGTGTCTCTTCACGTCTGCCTCCTGTGCAACGTTGGTAAGAAAATTATTTTTATATGCCTCGTCCAAATACTATGTAGTATTGAGGTCAAATTCAACCTCTTGTCTCTGAGACAAGTTCGGTTAGCCATACATGATAATCAACCAGCGCTGAGTAGTCATCAGCCTTAATTTTGGAGAATATTCGCATGGCGAACGTAGCATTTATCGGATTGGGCACGATGGGCCTTGTCATGGCCCGAAATATAATTGAGGGCGGGCATCAGGTAACCGGATATGACACGGACGCGGACGCTGTCGCAAATCATGTCGCCAATGGTGGTTCCGCAGCCTCATCGCCAGCTAATGCGGCTGATGGCGCCGAGATCATCATTACCATGCTGCCGGTTGGCGAAGTCGTGAAGCGGGTATTGTTTGACGCATCCGGTGTAGTAGAGGCGGCTGGTGTCGGTTCGCTAGTCATCGACATGTCGACGATCAACCCGGTTGAGACCGATGAGATTCGCAACGGGCTAGCCTCAAAGGAGGTCCGGATGATTGATGCGCCGGTCGGCCGCACCTCCGAACAAGCAAAGACCGGCAACCTCCTGATCATGGCCGGCGGCAACGCCGCGGACATTGAAGAAGCCCAGCCGGTGTTCGAATGCATGGGCGACACCGTTGTCGATTGTGGCGGGCCGGGCATGGGCGCACGCATGAAGATCATCAACAACTTGATGTCGACGGTGCTCAACGTGTTAACCGCCGAAGCTCTCACACTAGCGGAATCTTCCGGCCTCGATCGGAACCTCGCCATCGAGGTTATGAGCGGCACGGCGGCGGGCCTGGGCCACATGTCAACAACCTATCCAGCCAAAGTGCTAAAAAACGACATCTCGCCAGCATTCATGATCGATTTAGCCAAAAAAGATTTGGGGATCGCGATCACTTTGTCTGAAACGCTCGGCGTGCCACTCGCTCTCGCGGGCATGGCTGAAGCGGTTTATGCAAAAGCTCATGACGAAGGCCGGGGTGCGCAGGATTGGACGGCCCTCTATGAAATGCTACGACAAAAATACGTTTCATAAAGACCCCTGGCACATTATGCCAATGGCCACGGCTTCCATATACGACAAAATTCGTGCGCGACTGAATGAGATTTCTTACGGCGGCAAAAAGTTTCCGAAGTATAGGCAGTTGTCGGATGCGATTTTAGCGCTAATCGAGGATGGGGACATCAAACCTGGAGACCACCTGCCGACGGAAACCATGTTGACCGAGAAGCTGCCGTTCAGCCTTGGTACCGTTCAGAAGGCAATGCGCAGTCTCTCCCAACTCGGCGCAATCAAACGGACACGACGTCGCGGGACCATTGTTTCAGAGCGGACCTCCGAAATTTTCGACCTGTGGCAATTTCGTTTTATGAACGAAAAGGAAGAGCGTGTTTATCCAATTTTCAGCAAGGTCCTCGAAATGCGCCGCATCGAAAGCCGTGGACCGTGGAGCCAGTTCCTCGGACAGGACAGTAGCTTCGTACGGATTGATCGGGTCATTGATATTGGTCACCAGTTCAAGATACACGCATCGTTCTTTCTTTCGTTCAGTCAGTTCGGAGGCGTATTGGAGTTGCAGCGCAGCGAACTCGAGGGTGTGCACTTGAGTGCTGTCGTCCAACGGATGTTTGGAAGTGAAACAGTCCGCACGAAAAACCGCATCGTGTGTACGGCACTTCCTGACGCCGCAACTCGGCAACTCAAACTTCACTCAGGAGCGTTCGGATTAGCATGCGATATTTTGGGCTATGGAAGTGGCGATAAGCCCTTAACATTCCAGCGCGCCTATGTGCCCGCCGATGTGTCGCCTATAGAGTTCCTGGAGACCAAGCCCACTTGGTAGCGAACGTGTCTCCCCGTTGACTGAACTCTCGTCACCTGAGATTCACAGCTAAGATCAATGCCATCACCAAGTGCAAACATTTGACTTTTGGCCTATAGCCAAGACAGAACCCTTCCATACTGCACAAGTCGTCCCGGGGGCTAATGCTTGCCAGGCGGCATAAGCAGCATATCGACGATTGGCGTTGCAGCTTGTTCGGACACTGCCGCCCCAGACATGTCGTCGAACCACGGCGAGAAGCTTCCATGTCAACTAAACCTGTTCACACGGCATTGATCATGACGTCATCACCGGGACGGGCGCTCGCCACGTCGGATCGCGTAAGGTGATGCGGACAGCAGCCGAAGAATTGTCACAAATGTGTACATCGAAAAACCCTGACCGCGGCGCCACTTTGCGGCCGATAGATGGGTCCGCTGAGGCCCACATATGGACCTTTATGGACCCGGTGCGGAATTCTGCGGACAGTTGCGAACAGGCGGCAGGGTCGGTCCCACCATCCCCATCCAGCGCGCGCGCACAACGGTCGCCGGGCTCCTGCGCCATGTTGACAGCGCCTGTCCCCTGCCGCATCTTCGGAGCCGTTTTTCTGGCGGTATTCCGCCCCTTAGCGAATGGAATGATCTCATGAGTCTAGCAGCCACCATCGACGCCGCCTGGGAAGACCGGGACAACATCTCTCCAGCGACCACCGGGGAAGTCCGGGACGCCATTGGGCAGGCCTTAAACCAGCTTGATTCAGGCCATGCCCGCGTTGCCGAGATGACCGGCGGCGAATGGGTCGTGAACCAGTGGCTAAAGAAGGCCGTGCTTTTGTCGTTCCGCCTGAACGATATGTACACCATTGACGGAGGGCCCGGTGGCGCGCCTTGGTGGGACAAGGTGGATTCGAAGTTCGCCGGCTGGGGCGAAGCCGAGTTCGCGGACGCCGGCTTCCGCGCCGTGCCGCATTGCATCGTACGGCATTCCGCCTACATCGCGCCGAGCGTCGTTTTGATGCCGAGTTTCGTCAACCTCGGCGCCTACGTTGATTCGGGCACCATGGTCGACACCTGGGCGACCGTAGGGTCTTGCGCGCAGATTGGAAAGAACGTGCACCTGTCGGGCGGCGCTGGCATCGGCGGCGTTTTGGAGCCGCTGCAAGCCGGGCCAGTGATTATTGAAGACAACTGCTTCATCGGCGCGCGTTCGGAAGTGGTGGAAGGCGTCATTGTGGAGGAAGGCTCCGTCCTGTCCATGGGCGTGTTCATTGGTCAATCGACGAAAATCGTCGAACGCGATACGGGCGAGATCCATTACGGCCGCGTACCGGCCTATTCGGTCGTCGTTCCGGGCTCCCTGCCGGGGCCGATTGTCGACGGCAAGCCCACCCCCGCCCTCTATTGCGCGGTGATCATCAAGCGCGTCGACGAAGGCACCCGGGCGAAGACCTCCATCAACGATCTGCTGCGGGACTGAGCCCGACGTGACCCTTCCCGTTCATGACCCGGTGGCACTTTCCAAAGCGCTGATCCGCCGGCCGAGCGTGACGCCCGTGGATGAGGGAGCACTGGGTGTACTGGAAGAGCATCTGGTGCCGCTGGGCTTTACCTGCCAACGGCTGCCGTTCACTGAGGACGGCACGCCGGACGTGGATAACCTCTATGCCCGGTTCGGTGAAGAGTGCCCCAACCTCTGTTTTGCCGGGCATACGGACGTGGTGCCGCCCGGGGATTTGGCGGACTGGACTAGCGATCCGTTTCAACCGGAAATTCGCGACGGCCGTCTTTACGGCCGGGGCGCGGCCGATATGAAATGTGCCATCGCTGCCTTCGTGGCGGCGGCATCACGCTTAGTCGCGGCGTTTGGTGACAAAATTCCAGGCTCCATTTCCCTTTTGATCACCGGCGACGAAGAGGGGCCGGCCATCAACGGTACGGTTAAGATGCTGGATTGGCTGCGCGCGAACGGCGAGGTCTTAGACGCCTGCGTAGTAGGCGAGCCAACCAATATCAACGTGCTGGGCGACATGATCAAAATCGGCCGGCGCGGGTCTATGAACGCAACTGTTACGGTGCACGGGACCCAAGGCCACGTGGCTTACCCAGCGCTTGCTGATAACCCGGTGCCTCGGCTGCTCCGGTTCCTTAAGATCGTGGATGACCACATCTTTGACGCTGGCACCAATCATTTCCCACCAACCAACCTGGAAATCACCACCATTGACGTCGGCAATGCGACGACCAACCTGATCCCAGTGAGGGCGACAGCCAGGCTCAACATCCGCTTCAACGACCAGCACTCGGGCAGCAGCCTCTCTGAATATCTCGAAACCGTCCGGGCTCAGGTGGCCGGCAATACGGGTGCCATCGACATGGATATTTCCATTTCGGGGGAAGCCTTTCTGACGCCACCGGGTGATTTTAGCGACCTGGTGGCCAGCGCAGTTACGGCGGTCAGCGGCGAGACCCCGGAACTGTCGACCACGGGCGGCACGTCGGACGCGCGGTTCATCAAGGACCATTGCCCGGTGGTGGAGCTGGGCCTGATCAACGCCACCGCCCACAAAGTGGACGAAAACGCCCGTGTCGATGATATCTACGCCTTGGCGGAGATCTACGAGCGGGTGTTGGCCAACTACTTCGGCTTAGCCTGATGCCGCCGTTGGCGCACATGGTGGCCTACATTTCGGTTGGGCTTTCAGGCGCGGTGCGACTGGTCAAGCTGGACACCCAAGGGCTCGATTATTTCGGCGACACGACCGCAGATTTCTGGCGGTCGTTCCTAGCCGCTGCCGTGGTGGCACCATTGTTCCTTCTGTACTTGGTGATCCGGTTCGTCGGGTTGGACACGGACGGCTCATTTCCCGCCTACCTTGTTGCCCAGATACTGGTCTACGCCATTGCCTGGTTGGCGTTTCCGCTAATTATGCTGTACATGGCGCCCGTTCTGCAAAAAGAAGACAAGATGGTCCGCTACCTGGTCGCCTACAACTGGCTGTCGGTGGTCCAGAACGGGGTTTATCTGCCAATGGTCATACTCGGGATAACCGGCACCTTCGCGCAGGGGCTGTCCAATTTCCTGGCCGTGATCACCCTTATGTGGATCTTGGGTTTGAAGTTGTTCGTAACACGCAAAGCGCTTGAAGTGCCGTTCGGAACGGCGGCGGGGATTGTCGTCATGGATCTGTTGTTGGGCGTGCTTATCGAGGTGCTGACCAGTCGGCCGGGTTGAGGCCTCAGACCTCGGTGGTGTCATCGCTTATCCCAATTGAGCGCAGAAACTCTAAGGCAGGCTTCATGAGCTCATCAAAATCGAACATGACATATAAGGCGCCCATGCCGACGATCAGCCAGAGCTTCGGCGAGGTGATGAACCCAGCCACGGCCAGCATCAATCCCACCACGCCCCACACGGATTGGCCCAGAAACAGGGCCGCGATGGAAAAAATCAGCCCTAACGGCATGAACACGAACCCAATCGTGAAAATACCCAATAGGCCAAAGCCCACGGCGCAATAGCCCATGACCGGGGTAGTCGGCGCAACGGCCTGCTGTTGGGCCGCACCAGCCGGGGCGGCGTTGAACTGGGCCTGGGCGTCGCCGCTGTTCAGGCTGAGAGGTATCTTGCTCATGATGGTTCTGTATAGGCGTACGGAAACACAAGGGCAATGGGACCAAAATTTTTAGATCTCTGTCGTTTCGCCATAGCGCACTCCCGTTAAGTAGAGACCGGCGGCCGGCGCCGTTGGCCCGCCGGCGCATCGGTCCTTAGCAGCCAGGGCGTCTTTCAGATGGCCGCGGGTCCATTTCCCGTCCCCAACCCAGGCGAGCGAGCCGACGATGTTACGGACCTGGTGGTGCAGAAACGACCGGGCCCGTGCGACAACGTGGATTTCGTTGCCCGCAGTCTGAACCGTCAGCTCATCCAAGGTCTTCGCTGGCGACTTCGCCTGACACACGCTGGCTCTAAAGCTGGTGAAATCGTGCGTGCCCACAAACACCGTCGCGGCGTCCGCCATTGCGACGGCGTCCAGTCTCGCTGGCACCCACCAGGCCAGGCCCGCATCCATCGTCAGGGGGGCGCGCCGGTTCACAATACGATAGCGGTAGGAACGCTCGACGGCGGAGAACCGGGCATGGAAGTCGGCCGACGTGACCGCTGCGCCCAAAACGCTGGCGGGCGTCTCTTTCAAGTACGCGTTCAGAGCGTCGCGAATCGTGTCAGTGGCCCATTCCTTCGCCAGATCCATGTGCGCCACCTGCGCGAGAGCGTGAACACCGGAGTCGGTGCGGCCCGCGCCATGCACCGTAACCACCTCGCCGCAGAACGCCCGGACCGCCTCTTCGAGGGCCTGCTGAACACCCAAACCGTTATCCTGACGCTGCCAACCGACGAACCCACGGCCGTCATATTCAAGGGTCAATCTGTAACGCGGCACCCGATCACTCCTGTTGGGTGGAATATGATTTTTACTATGCCCTGTCCGCCCTATTGTTGACCATCCGTATGATCTAGGGGGAGATTCCTACTGCAATCCAATGCATTGAGATCAACAACCGCGACAGCCACTATTACAGCAACCTGAAACCGGACCGAGGTCGCGTCATATACTCCCGCGGTCAGCCCCCCCTGATCGCCGAGGTCTATGGACATGACGAGCTGAAGATACAGGGCTTCAACGACTTGGTGGGGCTATTCAAGAGCTCGAACATTGCCAAGGCACCGGCGAAGATCATAAATATTACGGATGACGCGCGGATGCTTGCGGCGTTGGGCGCCGACTAACCAAACTTTGTGCCGACGTTGATTGGGTTACCCCGCAAATAGTCGGCGGCGGTCACGGGGCCTTTTCCAGGGCGCTGCAGGCGGTCGATGCCGATCGCGCCATGGCCGCAGGCAACCGTTAACATCGGCGCCACGACTGTCCCGGCCGGGCCCTCGTGTTCTGTCACATGAGCGCCTAGAACCTTGATGCGTTGCCCTTCGTGTTCAAACCAGACACCTGGCCAAGGGTTCAGCCCTCGTACAAGGCGTTCAATATGGGCTGCAGAGATGGACCAATCGATACGCCCTTCAGCTTTCTCCAACTTCGGCGCATAGGTAACACACGCATTGGGCTGTGGTGCCCCGCTTAGCGTGCCGGCAGCAATCCCGTCGAGGGCGGAAACCATGAGCGGCCCCCCTAAATTCGCGAGGGTATCGTGGAGATCCTCGGCGGTCGTTCGGGCCGTGATGGTGACCTCGGCAGTGGCGAACATGGGGCCCGTGTCTAGACTTTCCTCCATTCCCATTACCGTGACCCCGGTGATTGCATCGCCAGCCAGAATAGCACGCTGAATAGGGGCTGCGCCGCGCCAGCGAGGCAACAGCGAGGCATGAGCATTGAAGCAACCCAACCGGGGCGCGGCAAGTACGTCGGCCGGCAAAATGAGGCCATAGGCGGCAACCACCGCCGCGTCTAGGTCAAGCTCGACGAAATCTTGGCGATCAGATTCTGCCTTAAAATTAACCACCGTGCGCACATCTAGTCCCCGCGCCAAGGCCTCCGCATGGACGGAGCAGTGCCGCTCCTTATGACCGCGACCGGCCGGTCGCGGCGGCTGGGCGTATACACAGGCGATCTCGTGGCCGGCATCCAAAAGGGCGGCGAGTATGGGCACAGCGAAGTCAGGGCTGCCCATGAAGGCGAGACGCAAGGGCGTGTTAGCGATTATCATGGCTCCGCAGCCTAGTCTTCTGTCGCCTGTTTCTTCACCTTTTTCAGCTTGCGCAGGATCATATTGCGCTTCAGCGCCGAAATGTGGTCGACGAACAAGATGCCTTCGAGGTGGTCCATTTCGTGTTG
>CAJWVP010000066.1 GCA_913048145.1 uncultured Rhodospirillaceae bacterium | reverse complement strand
CAGGGCGATGAAGTTAGAGGCCCTCTCAAGACCATCTCGCGTCATTCCTATGGCGGCAGCTGGACTGTTGTTCATCGCCGGATCATTCGGCGCCCTCAGCGAAGCGTGGGGCTATGGCCTGCTGTTAGTGGCGACGGTTGCGATGCTGCTTGGTATTGGCGCTTTCGCCCTGTTTGTCCTCACCCGGCAGTTCGACACCGCTTCCCTGGCGCGCACCTATAAGGGACTCCTAGTCTTCGGTGGATGGCTTTATGTTGTGGGGGTATCAGCACTTTCGGGGCATTTCGTCTTTGAGACATTGCACGGGCGGATGGAGCTGAAGTGGATCCTATTTGGACCTGCAGTGCTGGCGTGCGTGGTCGTATTGGATGTCGGACTTTATCGTTTATTGATCGTCAAAAACCGGCCCACCTTGCGACGGTTCGGCAATCTGATCTCACGGGCGGAAAGTGAACCGTCGCGCATGCGACAAGTTCTGGTTGACGACGTTATACTGCATCGCGCTTTATTTGATGTCAGCGCATTTCGCTGGTTTAAGCACGCGCTCATATTTTGGGGCTTCTCTGTCATGTTTGCGGTGGAGATTGTCGCCGTGTTTGTGCGCGAGGGACTGCCGGCTTTTGGTGCTGACGACATCTGGGAAGACCTGAGCCATCCCCTGCGCATGGCCTTTGACTTTGCCTATGATTTCACCGGGTTGATGGTATTGATTGGATGCCTCTTGGCATTGCTTTGGCGCCTGAAAGTTCAGGGCACGGAGGAACAAAAGTTCACCGATACGCCGACTGCCGCATTTTTATTTTTTGTTGCCTTGAGCGGCTTCCTTTTGGAGGGTGCACGCATCGCCGCCGAAGATGGCGTGACCGCCAATGCGGCGTCGTTTGTGGGTGTGGTTTTCGCTAGATTATTTGAGGTCGGATCAGACACCTACGATCGGATTCATACCCCGCTCTGGTATATCCATGTTTTTGGTTCTTGCGCATTTATCGCGTATGTGCCCGTCAAACGGTTGATCCATTCCTGTGCTACGCCCATGGGGCGCTTGATGAATTCGCAAACTGGTCTTCTAGCGAAGAAGAAAGAGGCCGTATTGCGCGGGATGCTAATTGGGAAAACGCCCGATTGAACGCTGCGAATGCATGTGGATAACCAAAAATTTTTCCTTGGACTCACCTTGATGCAACTGGCATTGCCCGCTTCAATGGGACGGAACGAATGCTGATTTCCCGTTTGGAGACACATGCGGCATGCCTCGCTTGAGACAGGTTTTACCCGACATCTTTTTTGACACCTCAAAGAGCCATCCAGATGTGGCCGCGCTCCTGGATGTCGAGGTAAGTGAGGTCAAACTCAATACCGGCAGTCCTTGCGATGGGCATGCCGCCATGTTCGCCGATTGGCCCGGTGATGGTAAGCACGTCCGGCAATGGTTCATTTTGGTGAATGGGAAGGCCGTGGCCGTGGACGAGGAACCGAATACGCATTGGCAATTCCCCATCGTTGACTATGAGGGGCCTCGCTAATGGATTGGAACCAATTACGCGTTTTTGCGACCGTCGCGGAGGTCGGCAGTTTCACCAGGGCGGGCAAGGTTCTTAACCTTTCCCAGTCGGCAGTCAGCAGGCAGATTGGTGCGCTTGAGGCGGCGCTTGGGGTGATGCTGTTCCGCCGCCACGCTAGCGGCATTATTCTGACGGAGCCGGGCAATGAACTACAAGGCGCTGTTCAGGATATGTCGTCACGATTGGCGCTTGCGCTGGGCCGGATCAATGAATACCGGGAGCAACCGGAAGGGCCCTTGCGGATAACTTCATCTATCACGTTCGGTTCCGGCTGGCTGAGCGCTCGCATGAACCATTTTCTGGAACAGTATCCGGATGTCTCCGTATCTCTTCTACTGGTGGACAACTTGGAACTCGACCTTAGTCAAGGCCAGGCGGATGTCGCCATTCGGTTCGATCGCCAAACGCAACCCAATCTCGTGCAGCGGAAGTTGATGACCATCCACTACCATATCTTCGCGTCGTCGGAGTATCTGGCGGAATATGGCACGCCCATAACAACGGCCGATCTCGATTCGCATCGACTGATCGTCTACGGGGACGACGTCCAAGCTCCGGTTGAGAACATCAATTGGCTTCTTAGCGCAGGTCGTCCGAAAGACGACCCTCGGGAACCGGCGTTGCAGGTGAATAGCGTCTATGGCATTTATCGGGCCGTGCGTAGTGGTCTGGGAATTGCCGCGTTGCCGTATTATCTGAGCGAAGAAGCACCGAATTTGGTTGAACTGTTGCCGCAGATCACCGGGCCGAGTATCGACGCTTACTTCGTCTATCCAGAGGAACTCCGCCATTCCAAACGAATCGACGTGCTCCGCGAGTTCCTGCTGTCGGAAGTGAAAGATTACAAGTCAACCTTAACGTCTCGTGGCGCCGAAGCGAGCTGAGTCGCAATATGGAGCATTCATGAAACGACCCGCGTGTCCGCAAAACGGGCCCTACGTTGTTGTGGTCGAGCAGGGTCGAGAATACCTTTGGTGTGCCTGTGGCCTCAGCAAGTCGCAGCCCTGGTGTGACGGCTCTCATAAAGGCACGTCATACGAGCCAATCGCGTTCACGGCACCCCTCAGTGCTGAATTCCATATGTGCGGATGTAAACGCTCGAACAATAAGCCGTATTGTTTCGGGAATTGCCGCGGCCATCACCGCCGGACTGATTGGTCGATGATTTAGGAGGCAGGCGATTGTGAATAATAGCAGCGAAGCCTACCGGGTCACCATTCGGCAAAACCTTGTTATCCGTATTGCAAAGGTAGCTGATGGCACGCCGGGAACGGATAACCTCAGCGCCGGTACGCGACTGGCCATGAACCATCAGAGGAAAGGGTGCATCGATGGGGAGTACGATTTCTCCAGCATCCATTCAGCAAAGGACTTTGCCGTTCTCAGCCTTGATTTTGTCAAGCGGTTGGCCAGTCGAAACCTTGAAGACCTACAGGCTCATAATTTCTATGCCGACCCAACATGGGATAACCCACTGGCTGCGGGCCGCCACGGTGGCAAGAGTTAACGCCAAGCGTCGGTCCTGGTGGGCTCGACGCGCGCCGGCGTATCGTGCAAGCCGCCCCGATCCATAAGGAATTTTCCGCTGTCCGCCGAAAACTCTCCGATGTGGACGGCCGTATCGGTTCACATGCAATGAACCCACCAGGTGGGAATTCTGGCCTTATCTCCGCTGCCTTCGATCAGTACCTGGCACTATCAGCGGCCTGGCGACTAGATGACCGAATAGCGTCAGGAGCCCGCTAGTGCCGTCAGTTCGGCACGCAACGCGGCGATACCCAGACCTTTTTGAGAACTCGTTACCATGACATGAGGATGTGCGGCAGGGTGCTTTGCGGCTTCTTTCTCAATGCGCTCTTGCAAGTCGGTGAGTGGGCGCGGTTTAATTTTGTCGGCCTTGGTGAGGACAACCTGATAAGGTTGTGCCGCCTTGTCCAAGACCATCATCACGCTGCGATCATTATCTTTGAGACCGTGGCGGGCGTCTACGAGGACCAATATCCGCCTTAAGTTTGCTCGCCCAACAAGATAGGATTGAACCAAGAGGGTCCATTTCTGAACCTGCGCCTTTGGCGCGCGAGCATAGCCGTATCCAGGAAGATCCGCGAACATTAGCCGGCCCCCGAGATCGAAAAAGTTAATCTGCTGAGTGCGACCCGGCGTGTTTGATATTCGGGCCAAGGCTTTTTGGCCGACCAATGTGTTGATCAGACTGGATTTTCCTACATTAGATCGACCGGCGAAAGCTATCTCTGGCAAATCTGTGTTGGGGACCTGATCCAATCGTGCGCATCCGATAATGAAATCGCAGGATTGTGCGAACAGGAGGCGTCCGGCTTCAAGAGCCGCTGCGTCATGTTCAGGGTGCGCGGGTGCATCGGCCACGTCCGCCCCTCCTCCGCGGTTGTGCGTCTATTGCAGGGCTTCTTTTCCAGTCATGCCCATGCGTCGCATGATGATCCATTGTTGTAAAATCGAAAGCAGGTTGTTCCACGCCCAATAGATCACCAGACCGGCTGGGAAACGGGCCAGTAGGAAGGTGAAGAATAACGGTAAAAACATGAAAATCTTCGCCTGCACGGGATCCGCGGGCTGTGGGTTCAGTTTTTGCTGCAAGAACATGGTCAAGCCCATGAGGATTGGCCACACACCGATCAAAAGGAACTCCGGCGGAGACCAAGTGATTAATCCAAACAAATTGAACAGAGAAGTCGGATCGGGTGCCGAGAGATCTTCGATCCAGCCGTAGAATGGCGCATGCCGCATCTCAATGGTCACGAACAAAACCTTATATAGTGCGAAGAACACAGGAATCTGGACCAGGATCGGTAAACAACCGGAGGCTGGATTTACCTTCTCTTTCTTATAAAGGTCCATCATCTCTTGGTTCATGCGCATTTTGTCGTCGCTAAAGCGTTCGCGAATCTGCACCATTTTTGGCTGTAGTATCTTCATCTTGCTCATTGAGACATAGGATTTATTGGCCAGCGGGAAGAACGCCAGTTTGATGCCCACGGTTAGCACCAGGATTGCCAAGCCTAGATTGAGGATGCGGTCGTTCAGCCATAGGAGGGCGTAGAAAATGGGTTTGGTTAGGAAATAGAACCAGCCGAAATCAATGGCCAGATCGAACCGTTTGACGCCGATCTGCCCCTCATAGGCATCCAGGAGACGAACCTCCTTCGCGCCCGCGAACACGCGGCTGACGGCCTGGATGCTGTTGCCGGGTGCAACGGTCTGCGGCGGACCGACGAAATCTACCTGGTACGTATCGACAACGTCCTTTTTGGAATGAATGAACCGGGCATTCACCGGTCCGCTCTGATCCGGGACCAGCGCGGCAAGCCAATACTTGTCTGTAATCCCGATCCAACCGCCGGTGGAAGATTTCTGAACCAGCTTATCCGATTGGATATCGTCGTAGTCGATCTCCACCAAGGTGTCGTCAAAGACCCCCAAGAGCCCTTCATGAAGGATGTAGAAGTCGGTGGTTTCTGGTGTCGTCCATCGAGAGACAAGGCCATAGGAGGCGAAGGTTTGGGCTGCGTTCGATTTGTTCGCGATCTCCTGGGTGACCGTGAACATATAGTTTGCATCCACGGCGATGGTACGTTTAAACATCAACCCCTCGCCATTGTCCCAGGTCAACACCGCCGAACTTTCTGGGGTCAGCTTCGTGCTATTCGACTGCCAAACTGTGTCTGGTTGCGGAACCTTGACGGTGCCGGTCGTGGACCAGCCATGCTGGGTGTAGTAGCTAGCCGTCATGCCTTGCGGGTTGAGCAGGATGATCTCTGCGCTGTCTGGCTCGATCGTCTCGCGGTAATCAGCAAGTGTCAGGTCATCGATAAGGCCGCCGGTTAAAGAGATGGAGCCATACAGTCGGGGCGTGTCGATGGGAATGCGTTTGGTATTGGCCAAGACCGCTTTGCGGTTGACCTGAGCTAAAGAGGCTGGTGAGCCGGGTGCGCTGAACGATGAGGGCGCCTGGGCCTGGCTAAGGGTTGCCGCGGGCATTGAAGAAGCGCTAGGTGCGGACGGCGCGGATGTGCCTGGGACGGCTGATGGACCGGCCGTCTGCTCGGTTTTCTGGCCTTCCGGCGGCAGCGGCGGGCGGGTCTCTTTAAAATACAGCTCGAACCCGAAAAGGATCGCGACCGACAGCGCAATGGCCAGCACAAGGTTCTTATTATCAATCATTGTCCGGCAGTGCCTCCCGAGGACAGGGTAATTGGTTCATTTTGAACTTTTATGGGTTCGTCGGGCATCGGCACCGGGTCGAACCCGCCTGGGTTCCAGGGGTGGCACCGCGCGATCCGTTTAGCGGCCAGCCACGCGCCCCCCATAGCACCGTTTTGATTGATCGCTTCGACAGCATAGGTTGAGCAATTTGGATGGAAACGGCAGTTATTTCCAAGAACCGGCGACAGTAGGAGCTGATAGGCGCGGATGACGCCCTTCAGCACGATCCTGACTGTTTTATCGATGTGCTTCCACATGGTCTTTTCCCTGAATCGTTGCGGGAGCCGTCGTCAGGCCCGATATGCATTAAGTCTCTGCATGGCCGTTTCAAGATCCGCGACCAGCAAGGCATAGGGACGTTTTAATGTGCCCGCGCGTCCGATCAACACATAATCGGTAAGATCTTGTCCATGTGCGGCCATCACGTCCACGGCGGCAGCCTTTAGGCGCCGGCGCGTGCGATTTCTTATGACCGCGTTACCCACTTTCTTGGTTACCGTAAATCCGATCCTGATGCCATCACGCGACCTAGATTCGGTGTCCTTCCTTCGGCGCGACTGTAAAACAAGACCGGGGGCCACCCATTTTTGGCCACGATGTGCCACGCATAGAAAATCATTGCGCCGTTTCAAGCGTGTAACCGGAACGGATTGCGGTTGAACGGTAGGCATCACGCGCAACCGAGAAGCCCGGCCGCCAAGATTAGGCGGACAGCCGCTTGCGCCCTTTCCGGCGACGGTTAGCAAGAACCCGGCGGCCACCAACCGTGGCCATGCGTGAGCGAAAGCCATGGCGGCGCTTGCGGATCAATCTGCTGGGTTGGTACGTTCTTTTCACGGGTCGACTCCGACGAGATTTGAACGCTGTATAGGGGCTCTATGGGACGAAGTCAACGCCCACGGCAGTCAAATTCCGTATTTGTGATTTCGCCTATCGGGTGCCTTAAAGGACGGTTATTTGGTGTATTTCTTAGAATATACGGGAATAGGATAATGTCCGCTCATCGAACGGTTGGATTGATCCAAAATGGATAAGAAATAACGGATGGAAGATACGCAGAAGATTGAAGCCGACGCGACTGGAGGAGAGCCGTCGCTCTCTCGCCTGTGGCCGTTGGCGATTATTGTCGCTGGCGTGGCCATATTTTTTGGCTTGGGCTGGAACCAGTACCTGACTTTTGATGCCTTGAGCGAACATCGCCAAACTCTTTTGCAGTGGACTAGCGAAAACCGGTTCTTGGCCATCATGCTTTTCATTATCGGATATGCCGTCGTCGTTGCCTTTTCCCTTCCCGGCGCGACTTGGATTACAGTGGGCGGCGGATTTGTGTTTGGCACGGTCCTCGCGATCACGGTCGTCGTGTTCGCCGCGACCCTTGGTGCTGTTGCTATCTTCCTGATCGCTCGGTATGCGCTGGCGGATTTTTTCCGCGCAAAGATGGGTGGTGCCGGCGAGCGTATGGAAGCGGGTTTCCGCGAGAATGCGCTTAGTTATCTGTTATTTCTTCGGCTTGTCCCGGTGTTTCCTTTCTGGTTTGTGAACTTGGTGCCTGCCTTCCTAGGCGTGTCACTCAGGACGTATGCGATTGGCACGTTCGTTGGGATCATTCCCGGCAGTGCCGTCTTCTGCAGCGTTGGAAACGGCCTGGGCGCGGTGTTTGATGCTGGCGGGACGCCGGATCTTGGGATTATCTTACAGCCCAAAACATTAGGCCCGATCATTGCCCTGGCGATCCTGTCGCTGGTGCCGATCGTTTACAAGTGGATCAAATCTTCAGAAGCATAGCGGTGTCGAAATGAGTGAAACGATGAACGTCGATATCTGTGTCATCGGCGGTGGTGCCGGCGGTCTGGCCGTCGCCGCCGGCGCGGCCCAAATGGGGGCGAAAACCGTCCTTCTGGAAAAATATAAAATGGGCGGTGATTGTCTCAACTATGGCTGCGTCCCATCAAAAGCCTTGTTAGCGGCCGGACATGCTGCGCAATCGGTTCGCGAAGCGGATCGCTTTGGGATTACCGCAACCGACCCCACATCGCGCTCGAAAGATATTTATGGCCACGTGCGGGCCGTTATCGGCGCTATTGAACCGAACGATTCCGTGGAACGGTTCGAGGGCCTTGGGGTCAAGGTTATTGAGGCCGCCGGTAAATTCGTTGGTCGTCAAGAAGTGGAAGCCGATGGTGTTCGCATCAAGGCGCGACGGATCGTCGTGTCGACAGGGTCGACGGCGTTTGTGTCACCCATACCAGGTCTCAACCAGGTGCCATATCTAACTAACGAAACCGTGTTCAACCGCCATCAATTGCCCGAGCATCTAATCGTCATAGGCGGCGGTCCCATCGGAATTGAATTGGCCCAGGCGCATCGCCACTTGGGTTGTGAAGTGACGGTCCTTGAGATGGTTTCGATCATACCAAAGGATGACGCGGAGTTGGTGGATGTGGTTCGCCAACAGGTTCTCCGAGACGGCCTGGATGCCCGCGAAGGTGTGAAGATCATTCGGATTGAGCCCTATGCTGACGGTGTTCGCGTGGTGCTTGAAAAGGACGGCGGCGAAGAGGTTGTCGACGGTTCGCACCTCCTGGTCGCTACGGGACGCCGGCCGAATGTTGCCGGGTTGGATCTGGAAAAGGCTGGTATCGAATATTCTGACAAGGGCATTCTGGTCGATGCCCGCCTGCGCACGTCCAACAAGAAGGTGTTTGCAATCGGTGACGTGACTGGCGGCTTCCTTTTCACCCATGTGGCTGGTTATCACGCGAGCGTGGTGATCAAGAACGCCCTGTTCCATCTGCCGGCGAAAGCCAATCATAATAATGTGCCACGGGTGACCTACACGGCACCCGAACTGGCTCAGGTGGGTCTCAACGAAGCGGGCGCAAAGCAGACTGGCAAGGATTTTCGTGTCCTGCGCTGGCCGTTCCACGAGAATGACCGGGCCCAGGCCGAAGATGCGACGGATGGCTTGATCAAGGCCATCATCACGCCTAAGGGGCACATCTTGGGTTGCGGGATCGTCGGTGCGCACGCCGGCGAACTGATCCAGCCCTGGGTGCTGGCCATGAGTGAAAAACTGAAAATCGGTGCGATGGCGACCATGATAGCGCCGTATCCCACCTTCGGCGAGGTGTCGAAGAGGGCCGCGAGCAGTTTTTATACCCCTTCCCTTTTCAGCGATCGTACGCGAAAAATCGTCAAGTTTCTCTCAGGGTTTGGATAGGCTCCCCTGATGGTTTCCAAGGCATGCCGCTGGAGGTGAAAAAACGTTGGAGTTACGCAAAGGCCGTTTTTCCATTGGACTTCAGGCTGAGCAATCGCACCAATTAGACCCGCATGACCGAACAAGAACTCCCAAAGATATTTGGTGATGCTGGGTGCGGCGGTCATTTAGAAATAGAGCGCGGAGGTTTCCGCCGCTAGGATGCTGCGAGCAAACGCGCAAGGGGAAGTGTTGTGGCGTCAACCTGGGACCCGGATCAGTACCTAAAGTTTCATGGCCCGCGTATCCGTCCGGCTTTGGATTTGCTGGCGCAGGCCGACGTAGATGATCCGGAAACCGTTTATGACCTGGGGTGCGGTCCTGGAAACGTGACGGGATTTATCCAACAGCGATGGCCGGCAGCTGACGTCATCGGCGTCGATGCCTCGGAGACCATGCTGGCCCAGGCCCGCGATCTTCATCCTGATAAGACATGGATTCAGGCCGACCTGGTTGACTGGGCGCCAGATGCCATGGCGGACGTTTTTTATTCCAACGCGGTATTTCAGTGGCTTCGGGATCACGACACTCTATTGCCTCGTCTGGTCGCTAACGTCCGCGCGGGCGGTATTTTCGCCTTTCAGCTGCCGCGCAACTGGACCGCACCATCACACGCCATCATAAATGACCTAGTCGCGGCCGGCCCGCATCGCGCACAATTGGAACCGCTCCTTCTCCGCGATCCAGTCGGCCCGCCCGATTACTATTACGGTCTTCTCCGACCCCACGTGAGAGCTATCGATATCTGGGAAACCGAGTATCTGCAGATTTTGGATGGCAAGAACGCCGTTGCTGAATGGACTAAGGGTTCAGTTTTGAAACCTCTGTTGGACGCGCTGGCAGATGACGCGGCGGCGGCGTTCTATGATCAGTACGCTACGTACGTGGCGTCACAGTATCCCCAGCGCCCGGACGGCAAGACGCTGTACCCCTTCCGCCGCCTGTTCGTTGTTGCCCGCCGATGATCTAGTCGAAGACGCCCAGACACCGCCACCACAAGTAGGTTAGCGGTAAGATCGTAAACACGCTGATCAAGGACACCACAAATGTAATCTTGGTGCCGTCGGTGAAGCTGACATTGGCGATACGCAAACCGGCTAGCATTGGCGAGGCCTGATAGGGAAAGAAGATTGTCGCATACCCGTTGACGATAATCATCAAGGCGGTACCTACAGGGACCTGGGCGGTTTCCGCGATTGTGCCGGCAAAAGGCATCATGATAGCGATTGTGCCGGGGATTGTCGCCAGCATCATCATCACGATGTTTATTGCGGAGAACACACTGTAAGTATAGGCCGGTTGCGTCGGCTCGAAGTCGGTGGCTGCCAAGAGTAGGTCGGCGATCAAGGCGCCGGCGCCACTTGCAGCGAGCACCGCGCCCAGCCCGACAATGGTTGCGATGGTCAACAGAGCGATAAACCCGCCTCGTTGTGTGACGATCTGACGTGGCATTAAAACGCCGACGCCCGGAAGCAGACAGACTACGGCAGCCGTGACGGCCACCCAGCCGGGCGTAATTCCGTGGATCACATCCGTCGCCCACATGCCCACTGTGATAGTGACGATGACCGCAAGGCGGCGTGCCTCTGGCGACAAGGGAACCCGTTCCATGAGATAGGTTTCGACCGGGGCGGCGTGATCGGGAAACCAATAGAGAATAACCGCCACAATCATGACGCCTTTTAACAATCCGGTTATGGGGAAGTTCATCAACAGGTATTGGCCGTAGGTAATGGTGACGC
>CAJWVP010000065.1 GCA_913048145.1 uncultured Rhodospirillaceae bacterium | reverse complement strand
GCAAGATGCTCGGGACCAGTAGTTCGCCAATTGGCTTACCATGGCCCTGCATACGGTTTTCCAGTGGCTTCGTACTAGGTGGGCAGCAGCGTCATGAATTTCAGACCGTTGGCCTTCAACATGTCCTAACTGGCCAACAGGTCGCCGGACGCCAACGCGATATGCTGGATACCTTCGCCGCCTCATCAGGGTAACACTGCGACGCTAAAACACGCTTTATCAGCGCTATCAGTGGCATTTCGGCTCAGCGCCTGTGACCAAGCTCGATGACTAAGTCAATGGATTTGGGCGGCATCGGCCGGCATCATCACGTTGGGGTCGCCCACAGCAAGGTCAAGGTCCCATTGGGCCCTCTGAGCGGATTTAATTATCATATGACACAGCGCATGTAAGAGCTTCTTATTAAGAAAGAACTCAATGCCAGTGCCCTTATCGGTCTTAAAATTAATGCGGGTCCGATCTTCGTTCACCGGTTTGACCTGACAGCCGATTACTAGCAAGGCGCCCGTATTTGCCATGAGGTTGACGTTGCCTTTGGCGTGTTTCTGGGAAAAATCGCTGTTCTGAACCGATTCTTGATGTTGCATCGCCATGATAGCGTCTTTCACCTCGGGTACCTGGTCCTTCGGTACCTGGTCCTTCGGTGCTCGGTCCTTCGGTACTCGATCCTCGGTTACTCGGTCCTCGGGTACCCAGTCCTTGGCCAGATTGGGATCGCGCTCCATGATCTGAATAAGCGCGCGCCACATGATCCGGACAAAACGGCGTGTCATCCAGAGCTGGTATTCAGTGTTCTCCTTAGTACCGATACGCAACATTACCCGGTCCTGTTCCGGCGAATAGGTCATGGTCAGCTGATGAAGCGGGCTGGTCATCGGCTTGTCCTTTAGGCTGCGTCCGCTGTGGCGATTGCTGCATCGATCATGCGTGCTAGGATTTGAGGCTCCTGCGCACCGGAGATGACCATCTTTTCGTTGAAAACAAAGGCCGGAACGCCGTTGACGCCCATGCGGTGGGCCCGCGTGTTCTCATCGTAGACAAAATCTATATCTTCTTCGCTGTTCAGGTAAGCGCCGATCGCGGCACCGTCCAATCCCGCGCGTGCGCCAATCTCTTGGAGGATCTCTTGGCGGCCAATATCTAAGCCTTCGATGAAGTACTCGAAGAATAGAGTTTCTACGATGCGCGGGTTCGCACCGTTTAGAAGCGCGTAGCGGATCAATCGGTGGCTGTCGACGGAGTTGGGCGTTCGGTCAATTCGATCAAAAGCGAAATCAATATCCACAGACTCGCCGGCCTGCGCGATGGCACCATAGATGCGCCGAACCCGTGCTTCGGATCCGAACTTGCGAATGAGATAGGCGGTACGGTCAATGCCATCAGCGGGGATTTCTCTGTTCAGCAGAAACGGCCGCCAAACCAGATCAATATCGACATGCGGCCGCAGGGCCAAGGCCTGCTCCATGCGGCGCTTCCCGATGTAACACCATGGGCATACGGTGTCGAAGATCATCTGAATTTCCATTTTGGCAGTCTACACCATCCTAAAGGCGCCTGGCTAATGCAGCTTAGCCGGCTGCGGCTCAGGACATTAGCTGCCCGAAACGGACGGCCGAATGGCCTTTGGTCTTCAACTTGTTTGGCATAATCAGCACGCAATTGTCGTAGGGCGTGACCACGTCGCGATCACCGTCCCGTCCGATGACGGTGCCAGCTTTCTCGATCAACTCCATCCCCGTATAGTCGTCGGCCCAGGAAAAGACATCACTTTCGATGGTGTGTGGTCCGGAAACCTTAATGTATTTCTGATCAGCAAGGTTGGCTTCATTTGACTTGATATGCGCCTGAAAATCGTCCTCCGAAATTGCGCCTGTTTGACGAAGGAACCGCAACGTGACATCCATGGAAACCGTGACAGCATCGGCGCGCCAATGCTGTCCAGCTTCCACCAAAAGTGCATTCTGAGGCGCCGAGGGATTGCCGAACCCGCCATAGTCGCGAAGCCGTGTGCCCGCTGCATGCCCGGCATCAGCAACGACGTAGGTGGGTGACTTAAGCGCCAGCGCCAACTCGCGACCTTTGTCGAGCGGCCCGCACAGCGTCAGCGCCGGCGAATCATTGGTCATGGAGTGGATGTCTAACAGCAGGTCAACCGTATCGATCAGGGGGCGCATTTCCCTGGCGCGGCGTGTTTCTACCGTGTCGCGATCACCATCCAGAACGTCGATGCCCCAGGCCCTATTCAAGTCTTCATCCACAAATCGCGATGCGATTGGGTTGTTGGGATCGAACGTGGCATAAGCCGCAACGTTGTGGAAACCGAACGTCAACTTTCCTTGTGTTGGGCGGATGTCATGGCGCAGCAAGTAATCCAAGGTGATGGCTCCGCAAAGTTCATTGCCGTGGGTTAAAGCCATGACCATGACATGTGCCCCCGGCGTGCCGCTATCGAAGGTTGTGGCATATGGGACGCCCGTATTGCCCTCCTTATAGGCGGAGATGTCCACGGGTTCGATTTCAATTGGGTAAGGGTTGGCGTTCATGGGAGTGTGGCTCCTGCGCATGGAGTGAGAAGTTTGAAGGCGATGATCCTGATGCTCACCCTTTCTTCATAACAGATCATCGAAGCCCTGAAAAACGCCCCAACCGACCAATCGTCCGGTCTGGCCCGAATAGGTCTATGCGGTACAGGCCTGAGGGCTTGTCTGAGCTTGGCCTAACTATCGCCAGGGGGAACGCCTGCTATCGGGCCTTCTTGAATGCAAGGCGCACTTGCGCAAGGTGTTGGCGTTCCGCGATTGGTTGCTGGTGTAGCAAGGCGCGATCTAAGCGACGTGGGCATGCCCCGTGTCAGTGGCGAGCATACTCGACATGAATCCGCCGAGGTCTCGGCAACCGCCGAGGCCGTCGCAGGCGGCATAAAGCGTAGCCGCTTTCGCATCGCCCAGGACCGGCACGCAGCAGTCGTCGAACTTGCGCCGGCGTTCGGCATCGATCAGCGGATCGCCGATCGTGCCTTTGGCGGACGTACGCGTGGCCTTGAGCACGGCACCGGACTTCAGCGTCACGGTTAATTCGTGGACATACTCGCCTGCTGGGTTGAGCTCAGCCTCCGGTGGCGTTGCGTCCATGGTGGTCAGCGGGATAAGTGCGCGGATTTCTGGCCGGTGCACGGCGTCCGGCGTGAAGTCCTGCAGGCTCAGAAAGCCAATTTTGAGTGCAACGGCCATGCAATACTGCATAGAGAACCGGGCCTCCATCTCGTTCTGCGGGTCATCGAAGCAAAGGTTCCGGACATTCGAGGTATTGACGTAGGTGTGCATACTTTCCACATCCTCCGTCTGGAAGTCGTGTTGTGCTTTTAGGTCTAGCAGGTTGTCGAGGCTTTTGTGCGTGGAGCCGCAGCAAGGATGAATTTTCGGTGCTAGGCCTACGGCCTCAATTACGTGTGGGTTTCCGAGCGGGAAAGCTTCGAAATCCCAGCCCGGGGGCGCATCGCCGCCAAACAGTTTGAGGAAACCGTAGTCATTGTCCAAGACTTCGGTCCGGCCCTCAACTCCGTCACGAGCAAAGCACGCTGCCAATACGCCATTCTGTGCAGCCATGCCAGCCTGAAAGGGTTTTGCGTGGGATCCGAACTGGCCTTTCAGCCCGGCGGCCATGGAGGTCCCAAGGCTCATGGCGTGAACCATCCGTGATTCGTCCAGCTTTAACAGGCGTGCGCAGGCCGCAGCTGTGCCTATGCATCCGACCGTGGCGGTGGCGTGGAAGCCTTTCAGATAATGGGAGCGGTTGACGCCGCGGCCAATCGCGGCGTGACATTCCAATCCTACGAGGTAGGCATCGATGATTTCGGCGCCACTAGCCCCGGTCTCCTCACCGAGTGCTAACAGAGCCGGCACCAGAACGGCTGACGCATGGGTCAGCGCGGCCAAGAAATTGTCATCGAAATCTTGGGCGTGCGCCGCCGTCCCGTTGGCAAATGCGGCGAAGGGCGCGGGCGCGCGCGCGCCACTGCCGACGATCGTCGCGCCACCGTCCACGGCGGGCCATGTGTGAACCGTTGTCCGTACCCCTTCAGCGGCTGCGTCGGAGGCTCCGGACACCATGCAGGCAACGGTATCCTTTATTGCATGAATGGCTGGCGTAACCGAAGTGGCTGGCCATTCCGGCGACGTCGTTGCAGCCCAAGTGGCAATTTGTTCGAGGGTAGTTGGGGGAGGCATGGTTAGGGCTCCTGTTTCGTCGCTTGCAGAGCTTAATCTTGGCTAGGGTCTGGAGGGATGTCCAATGTTGGTTCCGGAAAGCGTTATACTCATCTTGCATGATTGAGATTTGGTGTGGAAATGGAAATCGATTCGCTTAAGGACTTTAATTGCGCTCGCACGGTTTCCACATTTTTCCCAAGCCGCGAACAAACGCAACGTGCTTCAACCAGTGTTCAGTGGGCCCATCCAGGCCCTGGCGGCGCGGATATATGGAGAATTGATTGACCACCGCTCCACGACCTTTAGAGGGAGTGAGCTAACGGCGCCATGACGATTTTTAGTTGTCCGGCGTGTTGGGTTGATGCACCATTTGGAGTCAGCACCGAAAGATCAAAAATAAACCGGAACTATCGGCGCTTGAGACCATCAACTCGGGGAGGAAATTCCATATGTACATGAGAAAGACACTTGCCTACGCGGCGGCGGTGGCGGCAATTTCGCTGGCGCCCGTAGTTCAGGCTCAAACTTTGACCATCGGGCTCGGTACGGAACCGACGTCCATTGACCCACACTTCCACAACCTCGGTCCCAACAACCAGATCGCGCAGCACTTTTTCTCGCGCCTGATTGAACAAGACCACAAGCAAAACCTGTTACCCGGTTTGGCCACATCGTGGAAGCCATTGGACCAACTGACCTGGGAATTCAAGCTGCGCAAGGGCGTGAAATTTCACGATGGTTCTGACTTTGATGCCGATGACGTGATTTTCTCCATGCACCGCGCCGGCAATCATCCGAACGCGCGTTCCAGCTTCGGTCTTTACACCAAAGCTGCATCAACCATCAAAAAGATTGACAGCCACACTCTGCACTTCATCTCTAAAAAACCTTACCCGTTGATGGCAGTTGATCTTTCCAACGTCCACATCGTTTCTGCAAATGAGAAAGACAAGTGGGAAGGGGACTACAACAACGGCTCGTCAGCCTTTGGCACCGGCCCATACAAGGTGGGCAAATGGGTGAAAGGGGAAGTCCTAGAGATGGTCCGTTATGATGGTTATCACGGTGACAAGCCGCATTGGGAAAAAATCATCATCAAGCCCATCAAGTCTGCGCCGTCGCGTTTGGCTGCTCTGCTGGCCGGTGACGTTGATTTCATCGACCAGGTGCCTACCGTGGACATCGCACGTCTCAAGACAAATGCTAAAGTTCAACTAAGCCAGGGTGTTTCGAACCGGGTCATTTACTTGCACATGGACCAGTTCCGGGACAATCCGGAATTCGTGAAAACCCATGATGGCAAGCCGGTCACTAAGAACCCGTTTAAGGACGTGCGCGTGCGCAAAGCCGTCAACATGGCGATTAACCGTACAGCGATTGTAGAGCGGGTCATGGAAGGTGTTGCCATCCCTGCTGGCCAGTTGCTCCCTGAGGGCTTTTTCGGTCGTTCCGCCAACCTACCGGTTCCGAAATATGACCCGGCGGGCGCCAAGAAATTGTTAGCAGAAGCGGGCTATCCGAACGGCTTTCAGGTGACTTTGCACGGTCCCAATGACCGTTACATCAACGATGCCAAAATCGTTGAAGCGATTGCTCAGATGCTGACCCGTATCGGCATTAAGACAACGCCTGATACCATGCCGAAGAGCGTGTTTTTCAAGCATGGAAAGAATCGTGGCCCGGCGAAGCCCCCAAAGTGGAACTTCCTCCTCGTCGGTTGGGGTTCGGGTACGGGTGAGCCGTCTTCGCCACTGCGCTCCTTATTGGGCACCTACAGCAAGCCGAAGGGCTGGGGCTCGTCTAACCGGGGGTTGCACTCGGACCCAGAAATGGACAAGGTGCTCGATGAAGCGCTGGCCACCGTTGACGACAACAAGCGCGCTGCGTTGCTTGCGAAAGCTACTGAAATAGGGGTCGGACGCAACCAAGGCATCATCACGCTCCACTACCAGGTTAACACCTGGGCCGGGAAGAAGGGTTTGACTTACAAGGCCCGTACCGATGAACGGACCACCGGGTTCCTCGTCACGCCAAACTAAGTCCGTACTTGTGTTGATCGGACGGTGCCAAATGGCGCCGTCCGATCACGCGCTGTTCCCATAGCCTTTAGAGCTCGACCACAGCCATGACTGTATTCATTATCCGCCGCTTGATGCAAAGCGTGCTTGTCGTGTTCGTCATGTCGTTTCTGGTGTTCAGCGGCGTCAACCTGGTCGGCGATCCCGTTGAAATGATGGTCAACGACGAGGCCGACCAGGCCGAGCGCGAGCGCGTGATCAAGGCGATGGGGCTTGATAAGCCGTGGTACGTGCAATACGGCCTGTTTGTCGGCAAGGCGGTCCAGGGCGAATTGGGCAAGTCCTTCACCTATGGTGAGGAATCGCTGGGCATTATCGTGGAGCGTATGCCGGCCACTTTCGAACTGGCGCTTGCCGCACTACTGATGGCCATCGTTATCGGCATACCCTTAGGTGTTTTTGCCGGCTTAAAACCCGAGGCTCGAACATCCAAGGTGATAATGGCGGGATCCATACTCGGTTTCTCTCTTCCGACCTTCTGGGTTGGGCTGATGTTCATCATGGTTTTTGCGGTGATGCTTGGCTGGCTGCCGAGCACGGGTCGTGGAGATACGGTCGATGTTGGCGGTATTCCACTCAGTTTCCTGACAATAGACGGGCTCTCACACCTTTTTCTCCCGGCGCTTAATCTAGCGTTATTCAAAATATCCCTAGTTATTCGCTTGGCCCGCGCCGGCACGCGAGAAATTGTGCACCAGGACTACATTAAATTTGCCCGTGCCAAGGGCCTAAGTACGAACCGGGTGGTTTTGGTCCATCTCATGAAGAACATCATGATCCCCGTCGTCACGGTCCTGGGCCTCGAGTTCGGTGGTCTCATCGCTTTTTCGGTTGTTACCGAAACCGTGTTTGCTTGGCCGGGTATGGGCAAGTTAATCATCGACTCCATTCAGAACCTGGATCGCCCCGTGATCGTGGCGTACTTGATGATCATCGTTCTAGTCTTTGTAATCATTAACCTTGTGGTTGATGTTCTTTATTCGGTCCTCGACCCGCGGGTCCGCTTACAGGATGTGAAAGCATGAAAACTGTTGCCGAGAATATTGCGCTTGGCGCAGCTGCGCGCGACAAGACCGAGGCGGTTGAAACGCCTTTCGAGCGCTTCCGTGCAAGTTTTTTTGCCTCTAAGGTGGCATCGGTGGCGCTGGTAGTGCTGTGCAGTTTGATCTTTGTGGCGGTTTTCGCCGGTTTCATTTCGCCAACCAATCCCTACGATCTCGCTCAGGTAAGTGTCCTTGATTCGAAATTGCCGCCAGGAGCGAAGAGTTTCGAAGGGACGGCTTTCTGGCTCGGGACAGACGGTGCTGGCCGCGACCTTCTCAGCGCGATGATTTACGGCTTGCGGATTTCTCTTGGTGTCGGCGTCATGAGCGGTATCGTGGCGATGATCATCGGCGCTGCCTTCGGCCTGATTGCTGCCTACTTTGGCGGCCGGACGGAAAATATCATCATGCGGATTGTCGACATCCAATTGTCGTTTCCAGCAATCCTAGTGGCTTTGATATTACTCGCTATCCTTGGAAAGGGGGTCGACAAGATCATTATTGCTTTGATCATCGTCCAGTGGGCCTATTATGCGCGCACCGTTCGCGGCTCTGCTCTGGTGGAACGAAACAAGGAATACATCGAAGCGGCGACGTGCCTAGCAATTGGTCATCGACGCATCCTATTCCGCCACCTTCTGCCGAATTGCATGCCGCCATTGATCGTGGTTGGCACTCTGCAGACGGCGTCGGCCATTTCGCTTGAAGCAACACTGAGTTTCCTTGGCGTTGGCCTTCCAGTCAGCGAACCGTCGTTAGGCCTTCTCATCGCCAATGGTTTTGATTACATGCTTAGTGGAAAATATTGGATCAGCTTTTTTCCGGGCGTGGCACTTTTAATCACCATTGTCTCCATCAACCTAGTTGGTGACCAACTTCGTGATGTCCTGAACCCGAGACTCGAAAGATGAGTGGCGATGGACCAACGCTTTCGGTTTGTAACCTGGAAACCCATTTTTTCACCCGTGACGGGGTGGCAAAAGCGGTGGACAACGTCAGTTTCGATGTGGATAAGGGCGAGATCATGGGTCTTGTCGGCGAGTCTGGATCGGGCAAGTCGGTCACTGGGTTCTCAATTCTAGGCCTTGTAGATCCCCCAGGTGAGGTGGTCGGTGGCCAAGTCCTGTTCAACGGGCATGACCTTGTCGGTCTGGATGATGAACAGATGCAGAAGTTGCGTGGCAATAGGATCGCCATGATTTTTCAGGATCCAATGATGACGCTCAATCCGGTACTCCGGGTTGATACGCAGATGATTGAGACGGTCCTAGCCCATGATAAATCCATCTCGAAGAACGAAGCGCGCCAACGCTCCCGCGATGCGCTGGGCCAAGTGGGTATTCCGTCTCCCGACGAGCGACTGAAGGCCTACCCGCATCAATTTTCTGGCGGCATGCGCCAGCGTGTGGCGATCGCAATCGCGCTTTTGAACAAGCCTGACTTGATTATCGCCGACGAGCCGACGACGGCCCTTGATGTGACGATCCAAGGGCAAATCCTCTATGAAGCGCAGAAGCTCTGCCGCGAGACCGGCACCGCCATGATTTGGATCACGCACGACTTGGCCGTGGTCGCGGGATTGGTTGATAAAATATGTGTCATGTATGCAGGCCGCATTGTTGAGCAAGGTGCCATCAGCGACGTACTCGACAACCCGGTTCACCCCTATACGGTAGGGCTCTTGGGGTCGGTGCCTGGGCACAACACCAGGGGCGAACGGTTGTATCAAATTCCTGGAATGACCCCGTCGCTACTCAATCTGCCGACCGGCTGCGCTTTTCAGGCACGCTGTCCGCGAGCTGACGAAGCCTGCACAGCAGAGCCCAACATTACCCAGCCGCTGGCTGACCGTAACATTCGGTGCTTCCATCCGCACCTTCAGGAGGCCGCCGAATGATGACCCCGCAGAATGCTATGCTCGAGGTCAAGGACCTTACCAAGAACTTCGTCAAACGGCTGGACATGGCGGGCAAGATTGCGCAACGCCTGGGGTCCAACATCCGCGAGGAAACGGTCCATGCTGTTGACAGTGTGTCGTTCACTATCGAAAAGGGCGAGGTGGTCGGTCTGGTTGGCGAATCAGGATGTGGCAAATCGACGTTGGGCCGAATGATTGCCGGTATCCTTCCACCCACGGCGGGTGGTATCTCCTTCAAGGGCGTCGAGTTTACGGCCATGACCCAGGAAGAGGGGGAGGCTGCCGCGTTGGCTATCCAGATGATCTTCCAAGATCCTTTCGCATCCCTAAACCCGCGCATGCGCGTTGAAGATATCATCGGTGAAGCGTCGGTCATCCACGGCATGACGGACCTTAAGGAGCGCTCCGACTATGTTGGGGACATGATGGAAAGAGTGGGTTTGGGCCGGGAATATATTCGGCGCTACCCGCACCAGTTCTCCGGTGGTCAGCGGCAACGGATCGGGATCGCCCGGGCACTAGCTGTACAGCCGGAATTTCTAGTCTGCGACGAGGCCATCGCCGCCTTAGACGTTTCCATTCAAGCGCAGGTCATCAATTTGTTCATGGATCTGCGTGAAGACTTGGACTTGACCTACTTGTTCATCAGCCATGATCTCTCCGTGGTTGAGCATATTTCGGATCGCGTCGTGATCATGTATCTGGGGCGCATCGTTGAAACAGCCCCAACGGATGAACTGTTCGATAAACCGAACCATCCCTATACCACGGCGCTTTTGAATGAGGTGCCAAGGCTCGACCAGCGTGGGATCGAATATGAGCCGGTATCCGGAGAAATCCCGTCACCACTGGACCCGCCGCCGGGCTGCCATTTCCATCCGCGCTGCCCACACGTCACGGACCGGTGCACGATAGAGGTGCCGGTCCTTCGCGAGATCGCGCCGGGTCGGCTTTCGGCCTGTCATTTGAACGACCAATGATCCCAACTCCTGAGGTGAATGGTCGCGTGCCACCGGTCGTGATGTTGCCCGCGCGGGGGTCGAAGATTCCCTTGGTTTTCGACAGCCCCCACAGCGGCAGCCATTATCCGGAAAGCTTCAAGACGCTCGTTTCGTTGGATCGCATGCGGCGCGCAGAAGACGCATTTGTGGACGAACTTTTTGCGGCTGCACCCGACCACGGCGCGCCGTTGATCGCGGCGACGTTTCCACGCCTGTTTGTCGATCCGAACCGAGCGCCCGAAGACTTTGAGCCCAGCGAGGTGCAGGGCGCCTTTGCTGTGCCATTGCAGCCATCTAAAAAGGCGGCGGTCGGTAAGGGGATCGTCTGGACCAGCTTACACGGATTGGACCCTCTATACGAAGACCCACTGACTGCGACTGAAGTCTTGCGTCGGATTGATGCCTATTGGCGACCTTATCACGTGGCGGTGGCGACGGCGCTGGATGCGGCCTTTAACGAGTTTGGTCGCGTTTATCATGTCAATTGTCATTCCATGCGTGCGCGCGGTAATCCGATGGATGAGGATGGTGAATCTGATCGTCCTGATTTTGTTATCAGCGATGGCGACGGCTCGACGTCGGATCCGAATTTCACAAAATTCGTCAGCGATTATTT
>CAJWVP010000064.1 GCA_913048145.1 uncultured Rhodospirillaceae bacterium | reverse complement strand
GTCGCCGCCGAAAGAACCTCATCGGCCGGCGTGAGCTTGTTCACATAGCCCACCTCATAGGCGCGCTGGGCGGTAATGGGTTCCCCGGTCAGTAGCAATTCCATAGCAATCTTGTGCGGAATGCGGCTTGCCAGATTGGAGATCAAGCCACCCGAGAAGCCAATTTTCACCTCCGGGTAGGAAAACATAGCATCGTCCGCCGCAACCATGAGATCGCACATGGTAGTTAGTACCATGCTGCCGCCGACGCACCAGCCTTGGACAGCGGCTACCACCGGTTTGTCCACGGACACGCCGATGCCCGGGATCGCCCGGTAAAGATCATGTGGGATGGCGTTCAGGTCGGCGCCAGCAGAAAAGGCCCGACCGTTGCCGGCGACAACGGCGACCCGCTCCCCATCCGTCGCCATGAACCGCTTCCAGGACTGATGGAGCGCATCGACGATCTCCACGTCCAGCCGGTTCATACGGTCCGGCTTGTTCATAGTGATGGTGGCCACGTGGCCGTTCGTTTCGTAGGTGACGGCATCGCTCATGTTTCGGCTCCTATTCCATGATGGTCCAAACCGCCCGGGCGTCAACAGCCAGGGCGCCCTCACCCGCGGCCCGAACGATAACCGGGTTAACGTCCAATTCCCTCAGGCGCGGCCCTAGGTGAGCGGCCAGTAAGCTCACCCGATGCACGATATCGGCCAGCGCCGCCACATCCGCCTTGGGCCGCCCGCGCGCGCCGTCAAAAAGAGGAAACGTTTGCAGGGATTCAATCATGGCTCGAGCCTTGGCCGCGCTCACGGGCGCGGCGGCGAACTTCACGTCCTTCATCACCTCGACGAAGACGCCACCGGCACCGACGAGAACGCCGGGGCCGTGTTGTGGGTCCCAGGCTGCGCCGACAAACGCTTCCGCAACCCCGCCCACGGCCATCTCGGTAACCAGGCTGCCCTCGAATGCCGCCTCCAGCGCGTTGTCGGCAATGGCGTCTTGAATTTGAGCAAAGGCGCTACGCACGGCAGCCACATCAGGAATATTGAGTTTGACCACGCCAGCGTCTGACTTGTGGATGAGACCGCGTGCCACGCCCTTCAGAACAACAGGAAAGCCGATTTCCCGCGCTGCCTGGACCGCGGCATCCACGTCCGGGCAAATGACCTCACTGGTCACCGGCACACCGGCCGCAGCCAGAAGACCTTTGGCCTCAGGCTCCGTCAACAGGCCCGGCGACAACGCCGATGCCGACGCATCGATAGCCCCGGCGGGCGCATCCCCGGTTTCTTGCGTAAGCCCTTCTTCCTGGAACTGACGATACGCCATCAGGGCCTCCAAGACCCTGTAGCAATCATCCAGCGAAGTGTAGGTGGGATAGCCCGTCACCCGTGCGTCCGCCTCCAGCTGATCACGTACCATACTCCCGGCCTTATTGCACAATAGGGCGGGTACGCCGCGCATCGAGCCGATGTCGCGCATGATCTCAACCAAACTTTCCATAGCCGGCTGAGGCGTCATGATCAGCAAGACCGCGCCCACGTCCGGCTCGTCGGCGAACGTCTCGAGTGTGTCACGCATCACCGCGGGATCAAAAGCGCGAAGATAGGCCCCGAAATCCACGTTTGCCGTCTCCTTGCGAACAGGCAAGTGTTCGGCCAGATGAGCAATAGCCCTCGGACCCAAGCGCGCCGCGTGAAAGTTGCCATCGTCGATGGCGTCCGCCGCCAATGCCGCCGCCCCGCCGGAGCCGGACGCCACAGCCACGCCGGACGCCTTGGGCGCGCCCCACCGTGCCAGGGCATCAGCACAGAAAACGGCCGTATCCGGTTGATCGGTTACAACAATGCCTAGAGATTCGCACAGGGCTGAGAAAGCTTCGAAGGATCCAGTGAGGCTGGCCGTATGGGAGTTCGCCATGGCCGCCCCGGCGTCAGTCCGACCGGCCTTTACTGCGACCACAGGCTTGCCCATCGCGCGGGCGCGCAGGGCCGCCCGCTTGAACCGCTCGTGATCCTTGAGGCCTTCCACATAGAGCAGGATAGCCTCCGTATCCGGATCATCGACTAGGTATTCAAATCCATCAGACAATTCCAAGTCTGCCTGGTTGCCCAACGTAATCGCCGACGAAAATCCAATCCCCGCGTCAAAGGCGCGGATGAACATGGCCGTCTGCAGGGCTCCCGACTGACTGGCAACGCCGACGCGGCCCTTATGCAGCTTATCGACGCTCATGGTCACCGACGGCGACAAGCAAACACCGGCCGGGGTGTTGAACGCGCCCAGGCAGTTGGGTCCCAGGATGCGCATGCCAGCGGCTCGTGCCATGGCCACGGCGTCGTCCTGGAGTTTCGCCCCCTCCACACCCGTTTCCGCCAACTGACCAGTGATCACGATGGCCACTTTGACGCCCGCGTCGACGCACCCTTGCAGAGATGCCAGCAGGTGTTGCACCGGTACAGCCACAGCGGCGACGTCCGGCGGGGACGGCACGTCGGCGATATCGGGATAGGCCCTGTGGCCCAAGATTGTGTCCCGTTTCGGATTGATGGGATAGACCGTCCCCTGAAACCCGTGGTGCAGCAGGTTGTGGATCAGCCGACCACCGAATTTGCCGCGGTCTTCGGATGCGCCGATGACGGCGACCGACCGCGCGTGCAAAAGGCGATGCATAGCGGAGGGCTCAGCCACTGAGGGGTTTGTGGTCATCTCGTGTCCTCCCGGTGGCAACTGACCGCAACAGTCACGATCCGAGTAACCTGTGTTTAATCCCGTGGCCGCATCGGATCAACATATAATGAAATCGATTTTCATCTAGTGAAACGTTTCGATGGGCGGTGGTCAGGCGCCGATGAAATTGGGCACTCGCCGCTCAGCCATTGCCTTGACGCCTTCCTTGAAGTCCGCGGTTGCCTTCAAACGTTTCTGAATTTCAAGTTCCCGCGCAGTCGCGGTCCGGACCCGGTCGGCCAATCCCTGACGCACGGTTGCTCGGGTCTCGCCCACACCAAGCGGCGAGTTCTCGGCAATTTCTGCAGCCAGAATGTGCGCCGTGGCGCGCACCTCCTCCTTTGCAACCAGGACGTCGGCCAGGCCCATGGCATACGCCTCGTCGCCCTTAAAGCGACGACTGGTGAAGAACATAAGGTTCGCGTTCTGCTGCCCAACTACGGCCGGTAGGGTTTCCGTCAGCCCGAAACCAGGATGGAAACCCAGGCGGGTGAAGTTCGCCGCAAAGCGCGCCTCTGAACACGTCACCCGGAAGTCCGGGACCATGGCCAACCCGAGACCGCCGCCGATGGCCGGCCCCTCGATGGCACCGACGATCGGTTTCCGGCATTCGAACAGGCGCACCGCTTCCATGTAGAGGTGGCGGACCCGGTCCTCTTCTGATTGGCCCTTAAACTGGCCCTTCTCGTCCAAAGCTTCGCCGTCACCAAAGTTGGCGCCCGCACAGAAGGCCTTGCCCTCTGCACACAACACGCTGGCCCGGCAGTCATCATCGGCATCCAATTTCTCCAGCACATCGGCGATCTGGTTGATCAAAGCAATATCGAAGAAGTTATGCGGCGGGCGCTGAATCTCAATGGTGGCGACGAGATTGTCTAACGTCACGCCAATGTCGTCATAGGTTACGTAAGCGGTCATGGGGCACTCCGTTTTACGATGAGGGCGTCTAAAACAGTGACGCCGTCGCCCTGCGCATGGACGCGCACGGGGTTGAGATCGATTTCGTCAATTCGGTCTACGTGATCAGCGGCGAACTGGGACAGGCGGATCATTATATCTACCAGGGCGTCACGATCCGCCGGTGGGGCGCCCCGGGCACCGACGAACAGGGCCACTCCCCTCAGGTCGTCGATCATCGATTGGGCCATTTTCCTGTCGACCGGGACCGGCGCAAAAGCTACATCGTCCAGCACCTCCACAAATACCCCGCCGAGGCCCAGCATGAGCATAGGTCCAAACTGGGCGTCGCGATGAATACCAAGGATCACATCCAACCCATCGTCAGCTAGCGGTTGAACAAGCACGCTCTGGATATCTGCCGCCTTGTCATAGGCACGTGCGCTAGCCACAATTCGTTCGAAGGCGGCCGCCACCTCGGGTCCGCCTTTTACGCCAACGGCCACGGCGCCAGCCTCGGTCTTGTGAGGAATGTTAGGTGATTGGACTTTAAGGACCACTGGACGCTCGATCAGAGCAGCGGCGGCCACTGCCTCCTCTGCCGATGTGGCCAGTGCCGTCCCTTCCGAACAAATGCCATAGGGCGCGAGCGCACGCCGGGCGTCAACTTCACAGACTATGGGCGTCGGCCCTTCCAGGATGTCAGCAACCGACGGACGCGGCGGCGGTTCCTTCACGGAGGTCGACGCCAAAAAATCTTCGCGAAAGGCCATGTAATCGGCCATGGCGGCCGCCGTTTCGGCGCAATTCCGTAAGTTCTCAAACAAAGGTAATCCTGCGCGACTGACCAACTCGCGCACCGACGGATGCGGTAAGGTGTAGGCCCAAAGCAGGATCGGCTTCTCCGTCTCCCTACCGACCCGCAACAGTGTCTCGCGCTCGCGCTCCCATCCGGCCGGATTGCGCGCTGATGTGACGGCCAAAACCGCATCGACCTCGGGTGACCCAGCGATCAATTCGCACATTTCCGCATACCCCCGCTGACGGATGGTCTGGGCAGTAGCGTCCACGGGGTTCTGAGACGTACCATAGGGCGGCAGATGAACATCAATGGCGGCCCGCGTTGCAACGTCCAGTTCAGGTACGGTTAAACCGGCGTCCGAACATGCATCCGCCAGCCAACCGCCACCGCCGCCGCTGGCCGTGAAAATGCCGACCCGCTTGCCAGCCGGCAACCGGCCAGCATAGGCAGAAAAGCCTTGGGCCAGATCAACCATATGGTCCTGGTCCCGGCCCTCGAGAATGCCATAGCGTCGGAACAGGGCGCGGTAGGTGGTGTCATCACCGGCGATGGCCGCCGTGTGCGATTGGGCCGCCCGCACGCCGGCCTCGGAGCGGCCAATCTTGGTGACAATCAAGGGTTTGCCCGCGCGCAGTGCCTTTTCCGCCACGGGTCGGAGAAGTTCGGGGGATTTCACGTCTTCCATGAAAATCAAGATCACGCCCGTCGCTGCATCATCGATGAGATGATCGACCACGTGCAGACTTTCGATCATCGCCTCATTGCCAGTCGTGACGACATAGCTAAACGGTAATTCCTTGGGGCGTCCGCGGTCGAAGAAAGAATATCCGACCCCACCGCTTTGCGCGACCACGGCTACGTGCCCATCCGTCCGCCAATCCGGCACCAGAGTTGTGGCGTCCAGTTCCATGGTCGGACTGAAGGTGGCGCAAAGCTTTGCCCCCATGTTGGAGAAGCCTTCCGTGTTAGGCCCAGACACAACCATCCCATAACTCTCCGCGATGGCCAACAACTCGGCCTGCAGGGCATCACCGGCGGCACTCGGATCTTCGGCGAACCCCGACGCCAGGACCAGCACGGCCTTCACCCCGGCTTGGCCGCAGTGGCGCATTGCGTCGGCAATGGCATTGGCCGGAATGATCAAAATCGCCAAGTCCACCGGTTCTGGGCAAGCGTCTACGGACGGGTAAGCCTGAAGGCCCTGCACCACTTCGCACGAGCGGCTGACGGGGAATAGCTGCCCGTCAAAGGCATGCTGACGCATAACGTTCAGGATCCGTCCGCGCAGAATGTTTTGATCGTCAGAAGCCCCGACCAGAGCCACCGTCCGCGGCGCCAATAACGGCGTCAGATCCCTCATCGCAGTCCAAGGCCGCGGGCGATAATGCCGCGGAGGATTTCCGTAGTCCCACCCTGAATGGTCAACTTCGGTGCGATACGTAATGCATGTGGCAACAGTGCATCGAAAGCCGCGCGCTCTTCCGGGGCGGTTTCGGCAAACGCTGCCAGGTCCCGTGCCTTCGTCGGCAAGATCTGCTGCCAAATCGTCCCCAAATCCTTGACGAGGGAACCCTCCAGTACCGGTTCATGGCCAGCCTGTAACATGCCGTTGACGGAGACGGACATGCGCCGGAGCGTGTGCAACTGCGCCACCAGACGCCCCAGGCCTTCGGCCTCACGCCGGTCGGGCTCCGGGCCCAGCGTGCGGGTCAGCTCAGTCAGTATATAAGCGGTCTCCAGAAACCGTTCGGGGCCGCTGCGCTCATAGGCCAGTTCGCTGGTCGCCTGTTTCCAGGCCCCGTCGATCTCTCCCAGTTGATGGGCGGCGGGTACGAAGCAGTCCGTGAACACGACTTCGTTGAAATCCGCACCGCCAGCCATATTGCCAATCGGGTTGATGGCAACCCCATCGGACTTGAGATCGATCAGGAACTGGGTCAGGCCATGGCGGCGGTTGTCATCGGTGGGCAATGACGTCCGGAAAAGCCCGATCATGTAGTCTGCGCACTGGGCGTAAGTAGTCCACACCTTGGAGCCGTTCAGGACAAAACCGCGCGCCGTCTTCTCAGCCTTGGCCCGGGCTGCGAACAGATCGGACCCAGAATTCGGTTCGCTCAGCCCGATACAGAACCCACATTCGCCGCGGGTAATGCGGGGCAGGATATCCATCTTGATCTCTTCCGAGGCATACTTCAGCAATACCGGACCGCTCTGGCGGTCGGCGGTGAAGTGAGCACGCACAGGGGCACTGACAGCGCGGAATTCCTCTGTGACCACGTAGCGTTCTAGGTAGCTGCGTTCTTGACCTCCGTACCGTTTCGGCCAGGTCATGCCAATCCAGCCCCGTTGTCCAACCCGGCGGCTAAAGTCTCTGTCAAAACCATCCTGCATAGGCGAAGTCTGGGGATCGAAATGACCGGCGGCGATCTCCTCGGCCAGGAACGCGCGCACCTCGGCGCGCAAAACCTCGGCTTCGGGCGGCAGGCGGATGGGGTCGAAGCGAATAGGCTGGCTCATCGGGACGCCACCATCGGCCAAAGCCGATCGGCGCCGTTGGCCGCTACCATCGCGCCCAGGCCGGCGGCCCATTCGGACTCGGAGCCAAAATCGTCGCGCCACTGGAACAACCGCAGCGTGAAGCGGTGCAGTGCGTGTTCGTCCGTATATCCCATTGCGCCGTGGGCCTGATGGGCGATGGCTGCGCCTTCGGCGGCGGCTTCGCCACAACGAATCTTTGCGGCCGCTACCTCCAGAAAAACGGCGTCGTCAAAAGTCTCGGCATGATGAATCGTATCGGCGGCGGAGGCAGCGACAGCCGAGGCGGCGGCGGTTTCCCCGGCTAGGCGGGCCAAGTTCTGTTGCACGGCCTGGAACTTCGCAATCGGCCGCCCGAAGGCCTCACGCTCCTGGGCATAGGATACGGACAGATCGAGCACCGCTTGCAGGGCACCAGCCATTTGCTGCGCACGCACGGCAGCACCCATAAGCATCACGTCCTCAAGCCCCAAAGTGTTCGGTGCCCGCGCAGCGGCGATCGCCGGCGCTCCATTGAACAACATCTGGCCGATCCCGTCCCCCGCCATGCCAGCGGTGGGCATAATATCTGCAGATTCGGTCGCGACAAGCACGACCTGGGGGCCGCCCTCACCGTCAGCCACACAAGCCACGTGCTCTGCGAGCGCGGGGAACGGCACACCTCGCGCGCAGCCATGCAGGTGCCTGCCCCTAATCCGCAGCGGTTCGGCGCGGCTGCCCACAGCGACAGTCATAGGTCCTGGTGGCACCTGAAGCCCCCCACGCGCCATCAACCAGCCCCCCAGCAACGTCTCCGCCAGGGGCACGGCAACGGCGTGGCGACCGGCGACATAGAGGATATCGAAGCCGTCACTAATCGCAGCGCCTGCACCACCATGATCCTCATGGACCCAGGCTAGGGTCAGCCCCGCTTCCTCCAGCGCATTCCACAGCGCTGTCTTCCAGCTGTCGTCGACGGCGGCGATAACCGCCTGCGGATCGGCCAGTTCCTGAAAAATTCGGGCCGTTGTATCGATGATCAGGGTATCGGTGTCGCTCATGGTCGGGCAAGATAGTCCGCATCCCTGGGCGGCAAAACATCACCTTGTTTCAAAAGGTGGCTATGCGTCAGCCGACATTGATTACTTTGCCCGGGTTCATAATATTAGCCGGATCGAAGGCCTGTTTGACCCGCGCCATGAGATCGATTTCCACGTCTGAGCGGTAGTGAGCTAGGTCACCCACTTTGTTGAGACCGACGCCGTGTTCAGCGCTGAAGGTCCCACCCATAGCAATGGCTAGGTCGTGAAGCTTGCGGTTTATGCCATTCTTGAAGGCCAGGAACGCGTCGCGACCCATATCGTTTGGCTGCAGCACATTGAAGTGCAGATTGCCATCTCCCATATGACCAAAAGGCAACAATCGTGCGCCAGGAATGGTTTGGGTCACAATGGACCCTCCCTGGGCCACGTATTCGGGAACCCTGGAAATAGGAATAGAGACGTCGTGCTTGATCACCATGGCTTCCATGCTTTGGGCTTCCGGCAGACCCTCGCGCACGTTCCACAGGTTGGCAGCCTGCTGACCGCTTTCGGCCATGACAGCGTCGGTGACAATACCGTCTTCAAAGGCTTCACCGAGCCCCTTTTCCACGGCTTCACGGACCGCTGCCTCGTTGTCATAGCAGGCAGCCTCCATGAGTGAATATAGTGAATGGGCATCAGTAAAAGGATCGTGTGCATCATCAATGTGGTCGACAGTGATCTCCATACCCAGGTCCGTGAATACCTCGAAGGCAATCAAGGATCCGGATAGGCGCCCGCGCATAATCCGGAACAATTTTAGGAGGTCTTCCCAGTTTTTCGCAGTTGCCATGGCCGTGACCCGGTCTCTTGGCGCTGGCACCAATGAGAGAACCGCTGCCGTGATAACGCCAAGTGTTCCCTCCGCGCCGATAAACAGCTGTTTAAGATCGTAACCGGTGTTGTCCTTCCGGAGCCCACGAAGGCCGTCCCACACGCGCCCGTCAGGCAGGACCACTTCTAGACCCAAGACCTGCTCACGGGTATTGCCATATCGGACCGTATTGTTGCCGCCGGCGTTGGTCGCGATATTGCCACCGATGCAGCAACTTCCCTCAGATGCTAGCGTCAGCGGAAACAGGAACCCGGCAGCGGATGCCGTCGCCTGAACGTCCGCTAACAGACAGCCCGCTTCCACAGTTAGTGTGGCGTTATCAGCATCCAATTCGCGGACATTATTGAGGCGCTCAGTGCTCAGGACGATTCCGCCGTCTGGAACCGCACCACCAACCATGCCCGTGTTGCCGCCTTGGGGCGTGATAGAGATCCCAGCGTTGTGACAGATGTAGATTACTTGAGCTACCTGTTCGGTGGTGCTTGGACGGACCACCATCTGGCATGTCCCTTCCAAGATTTTCAGCCACTCATTAACATAGGGTTCCACGTCGGCGGCATCGGCCAGCCAACCGTTATCGCCAACGACCTCTTTAATCGCAGTAATTGCGGCTTGCCCGTCCAAGGTATTCCTCACAATCTCGGGTCCCTGCCCTGATGAGAAAGAGTATCTCAATGCCACCATATATGCGGCACCGCAAGTCTTGCCCGCAACCGACTGAAGATGCGGACGTAGCTGGTGTCACACGGTATCTAGGACACTCTACGCGCCACCGTCTGATGCTCTGTCCTGAGCCCCACCCACTTGCAACCACGTCGTTGTGAATGCTTCGATAGCGGCTCGCGCCGGGTCTGCCATAGGCCCGGCGATCTCCGCACGGATATAGATTATGACCAGGGTCATAGCGCTCAGTCCCACTTGGTCGTTTTTGCGCCGCGTCTCCTTATGGATGCTTCGGAAGTCATAGTGTGCCCGCTTCAGATCGATGGGTTCCGTCCCGTAGCGCGTGTAGGCGCGATCAATGTATTTGGTGATGGTCTCCGCCATAGCTCGCAAGCGCGCAGGCGCATAGAGCTTTTCCGCCTCAGCAATGATAGTTGGCGCGTCGCGATTGAGCTGTTTCGACTCGCGTTCTGTCTTGTCGCCGAATAAACCAAAAATCATCCTTGCCCTACCTTTTCTAGGCCCATTGGCTTGGCCGACGGATAGGCATCATATAGGGTCTGGCTCAATAGGGAAACGGCAGACACCAAGGGGGCATCATGCCAATCCAACGATATCGTCCGAACTACGCAAAGTTGACGGGAGACCAACTAGCGCCGTGGCGCAATGTGCCGCCAGCTATTGTTTCCGACATCATGAATCGCACCCAGGTCATGGACGGCCGCATCAAACCCATCCAGGATGGCGTAAGCGTCTGCGGCCAAGCCCGCACGGTCGACGTCATGGTTGGCGACAACGGCGCCCCGCACATGCTGATCGGCCTGATGGAACCGGGTGAGATCATGGTTATCAACGCAGGCGGATTCCTAGGAACGGCCGTCTGGGGCGGCATTATGACCCGCGCCGCGATGCAGCGTGAGATCGGCGGCATTGTCGTCGATGGAGCCGTTCGTGATGTCGCCGAAATCCGAGAACTAGGTTTTCCCGTCTTCGCCGCCGGCATCGTGCCGGCGGGGCCACACAAGGGCTATGGCGGCATCATCGATGGGACCATCTCCTGTGCCGGCTGTCCGGTAAAGTCTGGTGACATCGTCATTGGTGATGACGACGGCGTTGCCGTGGTGCCGCTGGAACGCCAAGAGAACCTGTTAGTGAAGTCTCAGGAGAAGATGGCCCAGGAGAACGAGACCAACGCCAACACGGCCAAAGGCGCGCTCCCCGGCGACCGTCTCGGGCTTGGCCAAGCCGAATGGCTGGAATAGCGCCTATATCTTTGGCTCTTCAATAACCCAGGGCTCCGCCTCGGCGCTAGTCAACCGTGCGCACATAACATCGGACTTCCAGACGGCATCCGCGATACCTT
>CAJWVP010000063.1 GCA_913048145.1 uncultured Rhodospirillaceae bacterium | reverse complement strand
GGATGGCTTTTTCAGCTATCGCCGCACAATCCACCGCGGAGAACAGGATTACGGACGCTGCCTTTCGGTCGTGATGTTGGTGAGACAGTAGGTATCGCTATGAAAGCGTGTTCTATCTCACGGGAGATGAAACATTCGATTACTGCGTTTTCCAATGCATGTATCAGGGCGAAATGGCTGTGGTAGCAGAGCCAGGCAATGAGAGGCTCTCGCGCTCACGGCGGGATTTGGGAGTCAAATAACTGCCATGCCGCATTTGTATATTTTTGGAGCGTTTTTGATCCTCGGAATTTTGGCGACCTGCGCAATAATCTGAGGGAAAGCGCAAGGATGATTGTGAAACGCGCGATTAAGGGAATGTTGATAGGCTTGATTGCTGTTGCCTTGAACGCCTGCGGTCCGGTGCTGAAACCATTTCAGACGCCGGCAGAACTCGGCCCGTCCGGATTGATCCAGCGCGATATAAATGGCGGGGTTTGGGTGAGCATCGTTGATGGAGCGTCCGCGCGCGGGCCCAACCTTCTGTCTGAGGCCATTGCCCAAGGTTTGTTGGCGCGAGGGATTCCAGCGATGACGAAAGGCGGCGGTTCCTTGCGCTACAAGTTGACAGGCCGGGTTACGGAACGCGCACCAGATCAGAGCGGGGCCGCTGATATAAAAATTTATTGGAGCTTGAATGAACAAAATAATAAGCCGGTTTTCTACTTTTCCCAGGACTTGAAGAAGGGTTGGCATTGGGACTCACCGAGAGCTATCCAGAACCTTGGCACCAATACCGCGCGCTTGATCGCAAGGGTGGTGGAACCAGAAGATGAGACCTTGAGGTCTGTGCAGACTATTCGCCAAGGTGTTTGGGTGCAACCTGTCCGCGGTGCGCCGGGCGATGGCGACAAGTCGTTGACCCGCGCGATACGCTATGCGTTGGTTGGCGCGAAGGTCGCGGTGACGTCGGAAAGGCTGGCAGCGCGGCATATCCTAAGGGCGGAGGTTCGTGTCGGCGCGCCGCAGCGCGGACAGCAGTCCGTCGCCATCAGCTGGACGTTGACCTCTTCGGATGGCCGGAAAGTTGGGAATGTGGTCCAACGCAATGCCGTGCCGGTGGGTACTTTTGACGGACGGTGGGGTGAAACCGCTGTTATTATCGCTACGGCCGCCGTTGGCGGTATAAAGGACGTGCTTGCGCAGGCTGAGAAAGCGGTCCGGTTCCGCGTGGCATTAGGATCGAGAGCATTAAAAACGGATTTGGTGCGGGGTGATGAGGCGCCCAGCCTGCCGCCACCAAATCTATCGTTGGAAACCGGGTCGGCCCCGAAGGGCCAATAGTCGGTTCCACGAATGAGGCGAAATGATGGAAACGTGAGATTATGGGGTCTATTTGATTCTCTGGGTCCAAGTCGTAGGTAGAGTGAAGAAGCGTGGCAGCGGCAACGAACGATCTTGGGTTAGCAGACGTGTTGTTGTCAGGCCGCGATTTCTACCGGAGATCTCTGGCGAAGGTTCTGGACTGTGTCGTTATGGCGGTCGCGGGATGCGTGACAATGAATTAGCCGGCACCGGCCCCATCAACGGCCCAGTCGACTGAAGCGGATGATACGCCGTAATTCCTCAACGGATCGACAAATATCAGTCAAGTGGTCCCCGTCTAAGGTATTTTGGGGGTGCCATAGCGTTCCTCCGGGTTCCTGGGTACGCTTTGCCACCGCCAGTCAGTTAACGTCAGGAGCAAGTCGATGAGCCATCATGAACGACGGAAGACATTTACAGCGCCACTGTGGATTGATAAATTTTCGCACAATTCAGATCGGCGACGCACGGTCGATTTGCCCGATTCATTCGAGACGTTTTGAGCATCATGAAAATCATTGCCTGCAATAGCAATCGACCGCTGGCGGAAGCCATTTCCGCCTATGTCAATCTGCCGCTGACCAAAGCCAGTGTCCGGCGCTTTTCCGACATGGAGGTGTTTGTCGAGATCGAGGAAAACGTTCGAGGTGAGGACGTTTTCGTTATCCAATCGACATCCTATCCGGCGAACGACAATCTGATGGAGTTGCTGGTGACCTTGGACGCGTTACGTCGGGGTTCGGCGCGACGCGTCACGGCCGTCATCCCTTACTTCGGCTACGCCCGCCAGGATCGCAAATCCGGGCCGCGGACGCCCATCTCGGCCAAGTTGGTTGCCAACCTAATTACCGAAGCCGGCGCTGACCGGGTGCTAACCATGGACCTGCACGCGGGCCAAATCCAAGGCTTCTTCGACATTCCCACAGACAACCTATATGCCGCGCCGGTAATGAGCCGCGATATCAAAGAGCGCAGCAATGGTGAAGATTTGGTGATGGTATCGCCCGACGTTGGCGGTGTGGTGCGTGCCCGGGGATTGGCGAAGCGCCTGAACGCGGACTTGGCCATCATCGATAAACGCCGGGAGCGCGCGGGTGTTTCCGAGGTCATGAACATTATCGGCGACGTGGATGGTCGGCGGTGTATATTGGTGGATGATATTGTCGATTCCGCCGGAACCCTTTGCAACGCGGCCGTGGCCCTGTCGGAAGCTGGTGCATCGGCTGTATCGGCCTATGTAACACATGGCGTATTTTCTGGCGGCGCCGTCGCCCGGGTTACATCGTCGCCCCTGGAAAGCCTCGTGATCACGGATAGTATCATGGCCACTGAGGCGGTTCGCGTGTCGCACAATGTTGAGCAATTGACCATCGCGCCTCTGATCGCCGAAGCGATCCGGCGTATCAGCGAAGAAAGTTCGGTCTCTAGCCTGTTCAATTAATTCCGATAAGATCGGCGAAGATGGATTGACCGAAGCGTCCCATGGGGCTAAAACGCCCGCCTTCGGGCATATTTGTGTGACCGGCACCCCTGGAGGCCGGTCACCTGCGTTTTGAGGAGAGAGACAATGGCTAATTTGACGGCTTTCGCTGCCGAGCCTCGCGATCGGGCAGGTAAGGGGGCAGCCCGTGCCACGCGCCGTGAAGGACGTGTGCCGGGTGTGATCTATGGCAACAAGGAGGATCCGGTTCTGATTTCCGTTGATCCCATTGATCTGATGAAACAGATCAACACACCGGGTTTTTTCGCCCGCGTCTATGAAGTCGATGTGTCTGGCGACAAACACCGTGTCCTGGCCCGTGATCTGCAGCTGGATCCGGTCTCGGATCAGCCCATACACTTGGACTTCATGCGCTTCAGCGCGTCGACCCGCCTGAACATCGATGTCCAAGTGGTTTTCGAGAACGAGGACGAATGTCCGGGGCTGCGCATGGGTGGCGTGTTGAACGTCGTCCGGTTCGCGGTCGAACTGCGTTGCCGTCCCGACAGTATTCCTGAATCCTTGACCGCTGACTTGAGTGGCATGGAAATTGGCGACAGTCTCCACATAAGCGCTATTAAGCTCCCGGAAGACGTGGAACTGACGATCACTGATCGTGATTTCACCGTCGCCACCATCGCCGCGCCGACCATTGTCGAAGAAGTCGAAGAGGACGTGGATGGTGAAGAAGGCGAGGAGAGTGTCGAGGCTGCGGAAGGTTCCGACGGTGGGGATGCCGGCGGCGATGCGGTCGACGGCGACGTCGAGGAATAACCGTCCAGGCAAGGGCCTTCGCTTATGTTGCTGGTCGTCGGTCTCGGCAATCCGGGTGCCAAATACGCTAACAATCGTCATAACATTGGGTTCATGGCGGTGGACGAGGTCGTCCGCCGCCATTCCTTTTCTAAGTCGCGTGCGAAGTTCCAGAGCGAAATTGCGGAAGGGAATATCGCCGGCGAGAAGATCCTGGCGATGAAACCGAGAACCTATATGAATGAATCAGGCCGCAGCGTGCAGGCGGCCATGGTGTTCTACAAGCTACCGCCTGAAGATGTCATCGTAATTCATGACGAGATCGATCTGGCTGGCGGCAAGGTCCGGGTGAAGCGCGGCGGCGGCCATGCGGGCCATAATGGGCTCCGGTCCATCCATGCGCGCATTGGGGCCAACTACGCGCGTGTTCGCCTAGGCGTGGGGCATCCCGGTGACAAGGCGAAAGTGGCAGGCCATGTCCTCAAGGACTTCGCGAAATCGGAACACGATTGGGTCGAACGCATGGTTTGCGGCGTCGGCGAATATTTTCCCTTGCTGGTAGGCGACGATGATTCGACGTTCATGAGCAAGATGGCATCCGTCGTTAATCCGCTGTGCCCGCAACCGCCCGGGCCCAAAGCATCGAAACACGATGTCCAAAAACGAGAGAAGAAGGAAGACTGATGGGGTTCAATTGCGGCATCGTAGGGCTACCCAATGTTGGGAAGTCGACCCTCTTCAACGCTCTTACGCAGACAGCGGCGGCGGAAGCAGCGAATTTTCCCTTCTGCACCATTGAACCAAATACGGGACGTGTTGGCGTCCCTGATGACCGGTTGGAGAAGATTGCCAAAATCACCGTGTCCGCCAATGTCGTGCCGACCCACTTGGAATTTGTGGACATTGCCGGATTGGTTCGTGGCGCGTCGAAGGGCGAGGGGTTGGGCAACCAGTTTCTGGCCAATATCCGTGAGGTGGATGCGATTGTTCACGTCCTGCGGTGTTTCGAGGACGAGAATGTAACGCATGTCGACGGCAGTATTGATCCGGTCCGCGATGCAGAGACAGTGGAAACTGAACTCATGCTCGCCGATATGGAAAGCCTAGAAAAGCGCATTGAGCCCTTGACGAAGAAGGTGCGTGGCCAAGACAAGGAAGCCGCGACCACATTGCAACTAGTGGAACAAGCCCTGACGCACCTCCGTGATGGTCAGCCGTTGCGGTTGATGGGATTGGCAGAAGGCGAGGGTAAGGGCATGCGAATGCTTCAGACCCTGACTGCAAAGCCGGTCCTCTACGTTTGCAACGTCGGCGAGGATGAGGCCGCTAATGGCAACCTTTGGACAGAAAAGGTTGCCGCCATGGCCAACGAACAGGGCGCCAGTTCTGTGGTCATCTCCGCGAAGATCGAAGAAGAAGTGGCGCAACTGAGCGATGAGGCGGAGAAGGCTGAGTTTCTTGACGCATTGGGCTTGAACGAAACCGGCTTGGCCAGCGTGGTTCGCGCCGGTTATAGCCTTCTTGATCTGATTACCTTTTTCACCTCCGGCCCGAAAGAGACTCGCGCCTGGACGGTTAAGCGGAGCGCCAAGGCGCCGCAGGCTGCCGGCGCTATCCACACGGATTTCGAGAAAGGCTTCATCAAGGCGGAGACTATCGCCTACGAAACCTTCGTGAATCTAGGCGGTGAGCAGGCCGCCAAGGATGCTGGAAAGATGCGTCAGGAAGGCAAGGACTATGTCGTTCAGGACGGAGACGTCTTGCTGTTCCGGTTCAACGTTTAGTCGAATTTTACGGACAGACGTCTTTAATTCGATATCGACTGAAAATAAAATCAGTCATGGTTGAGTAAGGTTGAGTTGGCCTACGCTTTTATGCATGGGCGGGGGCATCCGCCGGATCGTAATACTGGCCGTCTTCCTGTTTCGTTTGCGGGGCACTTGGGATAGCCTGTGCCCGAAGATTTAAAACGGGAGGACCTCATGGGCCAAGACATTATCTTAACCTCATCGGACGGTTTCGAGTTTGACGCTTACCGTTGCGAGGCTGAAGGCACCCCGAAGGGGGCCGTTATTGTCGTGCAGGAAATCTTCGGTGTGAACGAACATATTCGCGATGTGACCGAACGGTTCGCCCATGTCGGCTATACGGCCATCGCGCCGGCGCTCTACGATCGTTGGCACAAAAGCTTTGACGGTGGTTACAACCCCGACGATATGTCCGCCGGACGGGACCTCAAGGCCCAGGCTAACGCCGAACTGGACAAAGTCATGGCGGATGTAGAAGCCGCGCGCGCAAACGTTGTCGACGCGGGTAAGGTCGGCATCACCGGATTCTGCTGGGGCGGCGTCGTCGCCTGGATGGCAGCCTGCCGTCTAGATATGCAGGCTGCTGTCGCGTATTATGGTGGCGGGATCATCGACTACAACGAAGAAGAGCTGAAATGTCCGACGATAGCACACTTCGGTCGGGAAGACGCCTCCATCCCAATGGCGGATGTAGAGGCTATTGAGGCCGCGCATCCCAGCGCAGAGATCTTTGTCTATGAGGCCGATCACGGGTTTCATTGCGACCAGCGTGGTCAGTTCAATCCGCGCGCCGCAAACATCGCCAGTATGCGGACAATACGTCTGTTTGATGACGTCTTGGCTGGCTGACGAACGATGACGGTAATTCCAGGCACGCCGCCGGTAATCGGCGTCATCGGTGGCAGCGGCGTTTATGAGATCGACGGGTTGGCGAATACCCGTTGGGAACGCGTCGACACGCCCTTTGGGGAGGCCTCCGATGAACTTCTGTTTGGCGAACTGGACGGCCAGAAGCTTGTTTTCCTTCCCCGGCATGGTCGGGGTCACCGTATCCCCCCCTCGGAGCTGAACTTTCGCGCCAACATTGACGCCTTGAAGCGGGCCGGCGTGACGGAGATCTTGTCACTTTCTGCCTGTGGGTCGTTCAAAGAGGAACTGCCGCCAGGCACTTTTGTGATCTGCGACCAGTTCGTCGACCGCACTTTCGCGCGCGTGAAGTCTTTCTTCGGGAGCGGACTGGTGGCGCACGTGGGCCTAGGACATCCAATTTGCTCGCGCCTAGCCGCCGCCGCCCAAAAAGCCTGCGCCGAGTTGGACATCCCGCATCAGATGGGTGGCACTTACCTCGCGATGGAAGGGCCACAGTTCTCGACCCTGGCGGAGTCAGAACTTTATCGGTCCTGGGGGTGCGACGTGATCGGTATGACGAACATGCCAGAAGCGAAGCTCGCCCGTGAAGCCGAGATGTGTTATGCCACGGTGGCTATGGTAACAGATTACGATTGTTGGCACCCAGACCACGATCACGTTACCGTCGACGCCATCATCCAGGTGCTGATGTCGAACGCCGGGAAGGCGCGTGAGCTCGTCAAGGCCGTGACGCCGAAGTTGAGCGGCCGAGATGAGAGCTGCAGCGCCGGTTGTCACACGGCATTGGAAGTGGCGATCATTACTGCGCCCGAGGCCCGTGATCCCGAGATGATCAAAAAACTCGACGCCGTCGCCGGACGAGTGCTCGGCGGCTGAACTATTGGTTGGTGTCTGGATCCGTCGAGCGACTGCCGATGACGTGCCGGCGCTTGCCCTGATCGCCGAAGCTGCGTTTGCCCCCTACGTTGTTCGCATAGGTCAAAAACCCGCGCCCATGGTTGCCGATTTCGCAGCCTATGTTGCGGAGGGTGCAGCTTACGTGGCAGAAGCGTCCGGCGTCGCCGCCGGGTATATTGCGACCTTTGAGAAAGACACGAGCCAATTCATCGAGAATGTCGCCGTCCATCCTAATCACCATGGTGAGGGCATTGGCCGGAGTTTATTATACTTCGCGGAACAGGAGGCCGACGATAATGGACTGGAGAGGCTGTATATCTGCACTAATGTCCACATGATCGAGAACCTGGACTTCTACACCCGGCTCGGGTACGTCGAAACCCATCGGGTCAGCGAAGATGGGTTTGATCGCGTCTACTTTGAAAAGAGGATCACGTATGAACGTTGACGGTACTCCTTATCGCACCATCTGGTTGGCAGATGACGGCTGGGCTGTGGAGATCATCGACCAGACCAAACTGCCGCATGAGTTTGCCACTGTCCGCTTGGAGAGCCTCGATGATGCCTGCGCGGCGATCCGCGACATGTGGGTACGCGGTGCTCCCTTGATCGGCGCAACGACTGCCTACGGTATGGCCTTGGCAGTGCACGCGGACCCGTCCGATAGCGCCATCGCGAAAGCTCACGACGCCCTCTATGCGACGCGTCCGACCGCCGTAAACCTGCGCTGGGCACTGGATGAGATGAAGGCCCTGCTGGGATCACTTTCGCCCAATGAACGCAAGGAAGCGGCGTACACACGGGCCGCTGAGATCTGTGATGAGGACGTGGATATCTGCTCGACCATCGGGGATAACGGCAGACCCCTGATCGAATCGGCCTGGACCGCCAAGGGTAAGCCGGCTCTGAAAGATGGTGGCGTCAACGTCCTGACCCACTGTAATGCCGGCTGGTTGGCGACGGTGGACTGGGGCACAGCACTGGCACCTATATACAAGGCGCACGACGCCGGAATCCCGGTCCACGTCTGGGTTGACGAGACCCGCCCCCGTAACCAGGGTGCCAGTCTGACATCGTGGGAGCTTGGCAAGCACGGTGTGCCGCATACGGTGATCGTCGATAACGTTGGGGGGCACTTGATGCAGCACGGCTTGGTTGACCTTTGTATCACCGGCACGGATCGGACTACCGCAGCGGGTGACGTCTGTAACAAGATCGGCACCTATTTAAAGGCCCTTGCTGCGTATGATAACGGGGTTCCATTCTACGTCGGTCTCCCCGGGCCGACCATCGACTGGACCGTGGATGATGGAGTGAAGGACATCCCCATCGAACACCGCGACGCGACTGAGGTCACCGAGATCATGGGCAAGGCGCGAGACGGAAGCCTCGTTCCGGTCCAGTTGACGCCCGATGGGGCGAACGCCGCCAACTATGCCTTCGACGTAACGCCGTCGCGGTTGGTGACGGGACTGATCACAGAGCGTGGCGTTGCCGAAGCCTCCAAGGCGGCACTGGTCGCCATGTATCCCGACAAGGCCTGATGGGTAAGCTAGTTTGCGTGCGGTGTCCTGCCGTTAAGGCAGGTCGCGGGCGTCATCGCGCAGTTCGATGCGTCGGATCTTGCCGGAAATGGTTTTCGGCAACGCATCCCGGAACTCAATCCGTCGTGGGTACTTGTAGGGCGCGGTCAGGTTTTTGACGAAACCCTGAATTTCCCCAGCCAGATCATCTGATGGCGCGTAACCGGCTGCGAGCGTGATGAAGGCTACGACGATCTCCCCGCGCAAGTCATCGGGTTTGGCGACGACGGCGGATTCCGCGACAGCGGCGTGTTCGATAAGTGCGCTCTCCACTTCAAACGGGCTGATGCGGTAACCGGCCGATGTAATGATGTCGTCGGAGCGGCCGACAAACCAGATATAGCCATCCGGGTCGCGAGTTGCCGTGTCACCCGTATAGTACCAGCCATTGCGGAAGGATACCGCTGTCTCCTGTTCGTCGCGATAGTAGCCGCGGAACAAGCCAGGCGGATAGGGATCGGTGATTTTGACGCCGATGTGGCCGACGTCGTCGTCATCGACGATATTGCCTTCGTCATCGATGACGTCGACCGTCAATCCGGGACAGGGCTTGCCCATGGAGCCTGGACGGATTTCCATGCCAGGGAAATTGGCGACGATGTTGATGGTTTCTGTCTGGCCGTAACCATCGTAGATGTCGCAACCGGTGGCATCTTTCCAAGCGCGCATGGCTTCTGGGTTCAGGGGCTCGCCGGCACCGAAACAATGCCGTAATGAGCTAAAATCGGACCCAGACGTGTCCGACTGCGCGAAGGCCCGGTAAATGGTGGGTGGAGCGCAGAAGGTGGTGACGTTTTGCTCGGCGATGATCTTTAGATGCATGTCCAGATCAAATCCTTCGCCGTCATAGAGCAAGATGGCTGATCCAGCTAAAAGGGGTGGATATAGCAAACCCCAGGCCGCTTTTGCCCAGCCCGTATCGGTTAATGTCCAATGAACATCACTTTCCTTTAAGTCCATCCAGTAGTCGCCAGTGATGGAATGGGCGAAGGCGTAGGCATGATCCCGTCCGACCATTTTGGGATTGGCTGTCGTTCCCGATGTAAAATAGATCAGCATTAACTCTTCGGCCCGAGTAGTTGGTAGCGTGGCGCGGTCGACCTCATCGCGTTCCGCTACACAGATCGTCTCAAACGCCGACCAACCTTCGCGCTCATCGCCGACCAGAACCAAATGCTCTAGGGTCGGGCAATTGGCCATGATTTCCTCAACGGCTTCCGCGTGCGCCGTTGTCACGATTGCTAATTTGGCGTCCGCACGTTTGATGCGGTATTCAAGATCTTTGGCCTTTAGAAGATTGGTGCCGGGCATAGCGATGACACCGGTCTTACAGCAGCCCAGTAGCACGTGATACCACTCGGGAATCCGTGGCAGCACGACCAATGCTGGATCCCCTTTTTCGACACCCATAGCCATAAGCGCATTGGCGAACCGATTGGATGCCTTGTCTAGGTCGCTGTAACTGTGATGAATGACCTCTTCTCCGGTCCGGTCGACCGCTATAAGCGCGACCTTGTCCGCCTCCGCCGCCCGTTTGGCGACAACGTCGAAGGCAAAGTTGAAATCGTCGGGAACTGAGTAGGAAAATGCCTTACATGTGGCCGCGTAGTTGAATGGAGGAAATTGTTCAGTCATGAAAATCTCCAGAAATATTCAGTGGAATTGGATGGTTTCTTCATAATCCATAATCATAGTGCCTACTGTTATGTCACGAACAATCACCATCATTTGATTCAATAGGCTCCAGGCTAACCACCGTCACCGATCACGCAAATGAAAACGGCCCCGAAGGGGGCCGTCTCCAAACCGGTTTCCAGGTTGGTTGTACTTAGTGGACATCCTCCCAGACCTTGCGTTTCACCGCGTAAAGAAGGCCGGTCATTATGATCAGGAACAGTAGAACCTTGATCCCCATGGCCTTGCGGGCCTCCAACTCGGGTTCTGCGGTCCAGGCGAGGAACACCGTCACATCCTTCGCCATTTGGGCGACTGTGGCTTTTGTGCCGTCTTGGTATTCTACGGCTTCATCGGCCAGGGGGGCGGCCATGGCGATGACGTGGCCCGGATAGTATTTGTTGTAGGCGCCGCCCTCCGCAACTTTGAAGCCCGCTGGCGCATCTTCGTAGCCGGTCAGCAACCCGTATAGATAATC
>CAJWVP010000062.1 GCA_913048145.1 uncultured Rhodospirillaceae bacterium | reverse complement strand
CCGGCGCCCTGCGCGTAGGCTGATGAAATGAACATCTAGAACTCCTTAATTCCAGCACGCCGATGCCATCTTCAGAAGTTTCGGCGCACCGTGGGGAAAACCTGCGGGACTATACCGGCCCCTGTCCGACTTGCAAACGCTTAGGCCCGCGCAAGATTGTCCCTTCGATGGCTGATATGGGAAGTAAATGCGCGCTTCACACACCCCTCCCCCGTTTGAGTGAGACCATTAATGACGCGCGGATTTTTTGAAGGGATGGAACATTGGTCCGTTGAGGGGTGAGATCACCCCCGACATCTCTGAGAGCACGACAGAGTTGAATTAAGCGGCGGCCCGCCTGGCGTCCTCCAGGATCATCTGGGCGCATTTCTCGCCGATCATGATCGCCGGCGCGTTGGTGTTGCCCGACACCACCGTCGGCATGATCGAGCAATCGGCGACGCGCACACCTTGAACGCCGTGCACACGTAACCTGGCATCAACCACCGCTCTCGGATCGCTGCCCATACGGCACGTTGAGGTGGGATGGAAGATGGTGTTGCCCTTGTTGCGGGCATATTCCAACAGGGCCTCATCCGTGACTTGGCCGCTGCCAGGTTCGTGCTCTTTCATTACATACATGGCGAAGGCTGGTTGTTCAGTGATCCGCCGCACCATGCGTAACCCTTCAATCATGATCCGCCGGTCATAGTCCGTGTCCAGGTAGTTCGGGGTAATCGTCGGATGCGCGAAGGGGTCGGCGGAATTGATCATGATGTTGCCACGACTTTCGGGCCGGAGTTGGCATACCGAGATGGTCACACCGGGAAACGGATGCAGGCTGCCGCCAAGGGAGGTCGCGCTGAATGGAATGAAGTGAACCTGGGCATCGGGGGTCGCAGATTCTGGCAGTACCCTGGTGAATACGCCCACATGGCCCGCGCTGAAGGTCATGGGACCGCGCCGGAACAGGGCATACTGAAGGCCTACCCAGGCGCGCCGGACCAGATTGTTGACGTCGTCGTTGACGCTGATGGCCCGGTTCAATTCGATAACGGCGCGGGCCTGATAGTGATCCTGCAGATCGGCGCCCACGCCGGGGCTGTCATGAACCACATCGATGCCGTGCGCCTTCAAGTGATCTGCTGGTCCGACGCCTGATAACTGAAGCAACTGCGGTGAATTGACGGCGCCGCCGGAGAGGATGACCTCGCCGCCGACCTTAGCCACCTTTTCCATTCCATGCTGGCGGTATCGAACCCCGGTGACGCGCAGTCCCTCAAACTCCAGGTTCATAACCTGGGCGTCGACCTCGATGACAAGGTTGGCGCGGCCACGGACCGGTTTCAGGTATCCCACTGCGGACGAACACCGACGCCCGTTGACCGACGTCGTCTGGAAGCTCCCGACGCCCTCCTGTGTCGCGCCATTGAAATCATCGTTGTACGGGATACCTGCCTCGACCGCAGCGTCGATGAAGGCGTCGCAAATCTCGCGCTTGTCACGAATATTCGAGACCTGCAAGGGCCCGCTGGATCCGTGAAAATCGTTGGCGCCGTTCTCTTGGTTCTCCGCCTTCTTAAAGAACGGCAGAACTTCCTCGTAGCTCCAGCCCTCGTTTCCGAGCTGGCGCCAGTGGTCGTAGTCCTCCCTCTGGCCGCGAATGTAGACCAGGCCGTTTATGGCGCTTGATCCGCCCAGGACCTTGCCGCGTGGCCAAAGAATAGACCGGCCGTTGAGGCCCTTGTCCGGCTCCGTGTTGAACCCCCACGACAGAGGCGACGTCATATTCTTGTAGTAGCCGATGGGAATATGGATCCAAATGTTGCGGTCTTTTGGCCCTGCCTCCAAAAGAAGCACACGGTTCTTTGGGTCGGCGGAAAGGCGGTTCGCCAACGGACAACCGGCAGAGCCGGCACCAACGACGACGTAGTCAAAGGTCTGGTTCATGGTCTTCGTCCTGGATCGGTGGGTACTTAAATAAGTTCGTCGCCACGGTCGTCAGTCTCGCCAAAACGCTTGAGTACCGCCGGTTTAGTACCTTCGTATATTTTCGGCAGGCCTTCGGCAATCTTCTTGTTCTCGCGCTCGAATAGACTGTCGCCGTTTATGTCGCTCTCGACGATGAACGGCCCGAAGTTCTCCACCTCAAGCACCCACATGGCCTGGGCAATCCCCAAATCGTCCAGCCAATGCACATCGCGGACCTTTGTCACGCCGCGCCCTAATAGCGCGCCAGTGCCATAACCGACCGTCGTCAAGTACACCGAGCCGTTCGGCACAAAGGTGTTGCGGTAGTCTTCCGGGCTCATCCCACCCTTGCCCAAGATGAGCTTCGCGCCGGAAATCCGCAACCAGTCCGCCATCCATTTGGTGAAACGGAAGGACGCCGTGGCACTGACGGCGCTCAAGTCATAAGTGCCGTCGTCGCGGGGCGCTGCGGCCGGTGAACAGTGGAAGTTAGCCGCGCTCTCGCCCGGCAGATCCAAGGGTAGCTCCGCGCCGTCCTCCAACACCTTCATGTAGACCCCTTCGCGGCCCGTGTAGACCACGCCGTTCAGATAGACGACGTTGCCAAGCTCCAGCTTCGCCAAGTCCTCGGGCGCTGGGTTGGTGCTTAGGCTGACTTTCTTGAGGGTTCCGTGGCGGGCCATGTAACCGTCTCCCGGCGTTGATAAGGAGTGTACCATTCAGGGTCGGTCCGGTATTCGACCGAACCGCCCGCATAGACGCGCGCGCAAGCGCGCCGGGACGACAGACAGAAGGCATGTACGCTCATCTGCATAGCGCCCGTATGGCAGTAGCCGACTTCGATATGAGTATCGATGACCATGGACTTGCCGACGAATCCCATGGCGCCCATACCGATGTTGTTGCCCAGTTCCGTGAGCTCCATTTCTAACTCGGCGATCTTCGGATCCGGATTGCGGTCACCGACCGTGCGCAGGCAGGCGGCGCGCTTGCCGTGAACCATGCACGCATCCTTTGATCCACCCAGGCCAACACCGATGATCGCCGGCTGACAGGCGAGGCCGCGCTTGCCAAAGGCAACCAGGGAATCCAGGTAAAATCGCTTGATCCCCTGGATGCCGTCCGAAGGGAACAACATGCGGTAATCCGTACCGAACAATCCGCCCTTGTGCACGGTGGTCAGATCGATCCAGCTGCCTTCCGGCTCATAGGCATATTCGATCTCAGGTGCGCCGATGCCAACATTATTGTCATGATCGGTCCGCCACAGAGGATGAACCCGGTTCGGGCGCAGCGGAATAGACCGTGTGGCGCTGGCCGTGGCGCCGCGAAGCGCCGCCTCCAGAGCAACGGGGCCGCCCTCGACCCGGGCTTCGTTGGCGATTTTCACGTACCAGCGGGGTGTACCCGTGTCGCCGCACATAGCACGGCGGTCTTCCTTCGCGGCCTCGTAGTTTTCTAACATGGCTTGAAGGACGAAAGATGACAAATCACCAGTCTCATCAGCCGCGGCCTTCTTGAGCCCAACCAGGTAATCCTCGGGGATCTCGATGGCCGCCATCTCCATCAAGGTGTGGGCCGTCGCTTGAATTTTATCGATGGGAATCATGGTCAATTCCTCAGGCTATCCGGTCGGGCCAGGGGTGAGGGACGGTAATGACGCGCCGACCATTGTCTAAGTGTATACGGACCCGGCGATCATTCCAGGGCAAATTCCGTTTGCCGACCTGATCGGTTGCTCTACGAAGTATTCACGACTACCACCGTAATCTACAGAACTACTTTAGGACTGATCCGAACGAAGGGGCTCGACCAGCCATGGTTTTCAGAATTTTGCGCCTTAATCTTTTTTTCCAGCGCGCCGATCGTGTTCGTCGTGACACTAGGCAACATTCTGGAGGCATCGAACCTGATCAACGCGGCCCTGGACATCACTAGCCTCTTCCTCCTCGACGTCAACAATTTTGTCTAGGTGCTGAAGGGTCCCAGGACAACATCCGCCGACCCATTAGCATCATCGACGCCGACCCCTGCTACAGCGGTCTCAAGGTCATCATGGAAAAAGCCCTCCACGAGCGGTTGTTCTACAGATAGGAAGTTGTTCTACGGATAGGAAATAGCGTGCCCGGCGCTAACAGACGAGAACATTCGCGTTATCTTCGGCAGTTCGACGCGAGGACGTTCAACAATTTGATGGCGCTTCTCAAGTATCCCAACTCCTACGTTGGCGGTTTCATGCTGAACCCCTTCAAGACCGTATTCAGCCGAACCGTCAGCGACGCCATCATCCGCCACCTTTGAGACCATGGGCCCACGCCCCGCGATTCAACGATTGTGATGCCCGGCCAGTTCGTCTAATTCCGAAGGGTGCGGACATTGCACGCCATCCGAAAGCCGACCAACATGAACAATCATCCCGAACCCCCAGAGCCGGTCTGGCCCCATTACGGCTGGATCATCACGGTTGCCTGCACGGTGTGTGTGGCCGTGTCCCTTGGGTTTGGTCGATTTGCATTGGGCATGCTGTTGCCCGCTATGGGCGCGGCGCTGCCCCTCGACTACGCCGATATGGGGTTTGTCAGCACGGGAAACTTCGTCGGCTACACCATCGGCGTCATGGCCGCCGCCTGGGTGGTGCCGGCAATCGGTGAACGCTGGACTATTTCCGGCGGCCTGATGATCGTGGCGTTGTCGTTGTTGGCTGTCGGCCAGGCGACGGGATTCGCCTCGGCCATGATCATCTATTCTGTCACCGGGCTTGCCGGCGGATGCGCCAATGTCACAGCGCTCGGCCTTGTTTCCCACTGGTTCACTCGTCAGCTCCGCGGCAGAGCCGCCGGCTTCCAGGTTTCTGGCTCCAGCTTCGCGATTATGTTTTCCGGTCTCGTGCTGCCGAACATCAACCTCATTGTCGGCCCCGACGGCTGGCGGGACGGTTGGATGTTGTTGGGCGGCCTGTCCGTGCTGGGCGCAGTGTTTGCGGGCGTGGTCCTGCGCAATCGGCCGGCGGATAAGGGTCTAAAACCGGCAGGCACTCCGGATGACCCGGCGGCCACGGCAGGCGTGCAGGGCCATCCCGGCGCGCGCACCGTTGCGCATCTCAGCACCATCTATTTCTTCTTCGGCATCACCTATTCCGTCTACCTGACGTTCATGGTCACCTCCTTAGTCGATGAGCGGGGATTGAGCGAGGTCGCGGCGGGCCAATTTTGGACGACCTTGGGATTGATGACCTTAATGTCGGGGCCTCTTTTTGGCTTTCTGTCCGACTTGTACGGTCGCCGCCAAGCCCTGGCTATGGCCTTCGCCGTCTACGGAACCGCATATGCATTGGCGGCCATCGACGGCGGCGCGATCAGCCAGTGGGCATCAGTGGCCGCGTTCGGCGTTGCCGGTTGGAGCATCCCCGCGATCCTGGGCGCCGCGGTGGGCGATTACGCCGGCCCGCGCAACGCCGTGAAGATATTGGGCACAATCACGGTGGCATTTTCCCTGGGCCAAGTCAGCGGCCCGGCGCTCGGCGGGTTGCTGGCAGAATGGACGGACAGTTTCGCGCCCGGCTACTGGGCGATTGCCACGACCGCGGGCATTGCGGTGCTGATTTCGCTTGCCTTGCCTCTGCCCCGCGACGCTGCGTGATTGACTGGCCGCGCCGGCCTTACTAACTTCGCGGCCTTGCACGACGTCCGGGATTTGGACCATGAATACTGAAGATATAGTTCCCCTTCTCCACCGCATCGCCGATGCCCTTGATCGGCTTGCGCCGTCCCCCGCTGTAGAACACGACCTGAGTGTCGCAGACGCTTTTGTTTGGCACGCCGAAGCGGATCGGCTGGAGCCCGTGGAAAAGGTCAACCGCGTCCCGCTGGACCTACTCAAGGGTATCGACCGCCAGACCGATATCCTGTTCAACAACACAGATCGCTTCGCCAAGGGCCTACCCGCCAACAACGCTCTTCTTTGGGGTGCGCGGGGCACCGGGAAAAGCTCTTTGGTCAAGGCCGTTCATGCGGATATCAACCGGCGGGACCCGGGCAGCCTGAAGTTGGTGGAACTGCACCGTGAGGATATCCCGTCCCTTCCCCGCCTCTTGGCGATTTTGCGGACGAGCGGACTGCCGAGCCTCCTGTTTTGCGATGACCTGTCCTTCGACGCCCTGGACGACTCCTATAAGTCACTGAAGGCCGTCCTAGAAGGCGGTGTCGAGGGCCGTCCGGCAAACGTCATCTTCTACGCCACCTCAAACCGGCGCCACCTGATGGCCCGCGACATGATCGATAACGAACGCTCCACGGCCATTCACACGTCCGAAGCGACAGAGGAAAAGGTCTCGCTGTCCGACCGTTTCGGACTGTGGCTTGGCTTCCACAATTGTGATCAGAACACCTTCTTCGCCATCATCGAAGGTTACGTCAAACGCTGCGGCCTGGATGATCCATCCATCAACCTCGAAGCGGAGGCGAAGGAGTGGGCGGTCACTCGTGGGTCTCGATCGGGCCGGGTTGCCTGGCAGTACATTCAGGATCTAGCCGGCCGCTTGGGTAAACCCATAAATCTGGAATAAGGCGGTGCGTCACTCGCGAACCACGCCATCGTCACCAATGCAATTATTCCCTGTCAGAACTAGTCGGCTCTCGACCATTTTGAGCAATCGCGATCCCGGCTAGGCCGGTCGTAGGTACTTGCGCGGGTCCCGCGCACGCTTACCCTTGCGCAGCTCGAAATGCAGCTGCGGCGTTTTGACACCGCCCGTGGAGCCGACACGGGCGATCCGCTGGCCCTTGCGCACCTTGTCACCACGTTGTACCGCTAGCCGGTCGTTGTGAGCATAGGCGCTAACCCAGCCGCCGGAGTGTTTGATCAACACTAGGTTGCCAAACCCGCGCAACTCATTGCCAGCATAAACGACAACGCCATTTTCCACCGCTACGACCGGCGCACCGCGCGGCGCAGCAATATTGATCCCATCGTTACGTAATCCCTTCGACTTGGCGCCAAAACTGGAAATCACGCGGCCCTGAACCGGCCATTGGAACCCTTTACCGGTACGCGGTGCCGGCTTCGGAATGCGCCGGGGAGGTTTACTGGGCCGGACGGAGAAGGGCGCCTGCGCAACCTCCTTCGCGGGCTTCCGGGGCGCCGTCGCCCAGGCCGGCGGCTTCGTCCGAAGCGGCGGCGGACTTGCCTTCGCCGACAACTGGTCGGCATTCGGGCTCACGGATACGGTCTTAACATTTGATGTACCCGACGCCGCCTGCACCCCCGCGATGGACCTTGCGGCGACACTTCCCGGCAGGCGCAACTGTTGGCCGACGAATATGGTGTACGGCGCCTTCAATGCGTTCAGGCGCGCTAATTCGTACATGCCAACGCCCTGTGTTTCTGCGACCTCCGACAGAGTATCCCCGCGCTTCACTTTATAGCTGGGGGCTCGGGGCAACACGATCCGCTGGCCGACTCGCAGGAGGAACGGGGGTTGCAGGTTATTGGCCAGGATAATGGCGCGAATGGAAACACTATGGCGGCGGCTCAGGGCATAAACTGAATCCCCCTTGCCGACCACCACTGCGGTCGCCCCGCGGAACGCCGCCGCGTTCTGTTGCGTTTGTCCGTCGCCCCTCACGTCCTTGCGGACCTGGGTCTCCAGCGGCCAGTCCGGCGCGGTGCATCCGGCCATGAGCACAGCCACGCCAAAGTTGATCAATAAGGTTCGGGATCGGCGAATCATGGACCGATTATTGTCCAGGCAGGGGTCCCCTGCAACGGTGCTAGCGCGATGTAGATACGAGACTATCCACCAGGGGCACGAACCGTGTCGGTCCCAAGTCTCGGGTTTCCGCGCCGTCCGCCGTACGCGTCACTTTCACCAAGCGCTGGTCTTTCTCGTCTAGGCCCACTGGTACGACCATAATGCCGCCGACGGCCAGTTGATTAAACAGCACCGGCGGCACATCGGCGGCGGCGGCGGCCACCAAAATCCGTTCAAATGGCGCCTGTTCGGGCCAGCCGCCGGCGCCGTCCCCGGCAATGGCGGTAATGTTCGTCAGCTTCATATGGTCAAAGCGCGTCTGGGCTAGCTTCAGCAATTCTGAATGACGCTCGATGGTATAGAGCCGTCGGCACAGCTTCGCCAGGATAATCGCCTGGTAGCCGGACCCCGTGCCGATCTCGAGCACCTTGTGACGTTCCGTCACCTCAAGTTCCTGCGTCATCAGGCCGACCACGCCTGGTTGGCTGACAGTCTGATGGTGTCCTATGGGCAGCGCCACGTTTTCAAACGCCCGAGGCTTGAAGGGTTCGGGCAAAAACATGTCGCGTGGCGTCCGTTCGATTGTCGCCAAAACCTTAGCATCAGTCACACCAACCTGACGCAACTCTAGGATCAGCGCACCCATCTTGGCCGCGACATTGGGATCGAAACTCATCCCATGGCTGCTTTCATTTTTTGCAACATGGCTTTGTGGGTTAAATCCAACGACAACGGCGTCACGGCAATCCCGCCGGCCGTTACAACGCCAAGGTCGGTTCCTGTCTTGAACTCATCCTCGTCCCTCTGCGGACCGATCCAGAAGTACTTGTCGCCCCGGGGGTCCTTGCCTTCGGTCAAGGCGCCGCCGATCTTGCGCCGTCCTTGGCGGGACACCTCGATGCCGGCAACCGCGCCCGGAGGCACGTCAGGGAAATTTACGTTCATAAGGACCCCGACCGGCCAATCCTCTTTGAGCAAACTTTTCAAAACCCGTGCCATCCAGACCTCGGCCGTCTTCCACGACACCTTCTGGCGATCTTTGTAATGTTGCGATAAGGCCACGGAGGGCAACCCCAAGAGCGTTCCCTCCATGGCGGCGGCGACGGTTCCCGAATAGGTGATGTCCTCACCGAGGTTGCCACCACGGTTGATCCCAGACAACACCATATCAGGTCGAGCCGACTTCATGACCTCCTGTACTCCGAGAAGCACGCTGTCTGTGGGTGTGCCATCGACCGCGTAGCGCCGCGTGGCCAGGCGGCGGACCCGCAGCGGACGGCGCAGGGTCAGGGAATGACTGGCGGCGCTTTGCTCGGTCTCCGGCGCGACCACCCAAACTTCCTTGAAAATCTTGGCTGCGGCCCGCTCCAATACTTTCAGTCCTGGCGCGTGAATGCCGTCGTCGTTAGAGATCAGCACGCGGGCCCGCTTCAGGTTCACCGCGCTCAGGCCTCGTCCGGGCGAATGACCTCAATGCCGCCCATGTAATGCTTCAGGGCCGCCGGCACGACGATGGAACCGTCGGCCTGCTGGTAATTCTCCATGATCGCGATCAAGGTGCGGCCAACCGCCAGACCGGAACCATTTAGGGTGTGCACGAACCGAATGTCCTTTTTTCCTGCAGCGCGGCACCGTGCCTTCATCCGCCGAGCCTGAAAATCACCGCAATTGGAGCACGATGAAATCTCCCGGTAGGTGCCCTGCGCCGGCAGCCAGACCTCGATATCGTAGGTCTTACGCGCCCCAAAACCCATGTCGCCAGTACACAGGACCATGGTCCGATACGGCAGTTCCAAGTGCTGCAACACCGCCTCCGCGCAGGCGGTCATGCGCTCCAGCTCTTCGGTAGATTGATCGGGCGTAGTCACGGATACCATTTCCACCTTGGTGAACTGGTGCTGGCGGATCATGCCGCGAGTGTCCTTGCCGGCGGCGCCTGCCTCGGAACGGAAACACCAGGTCATAGCCGCCATCCGCTTCGGCAGCTGGGCTTCATCAACAATGTCGCCGGCCACCATGTTGGTGAGCGGGACCTCTGCCGTCGGGATCATCCACAACCCCTCTTCCGTTCGGAACAGGTCCTCACCGAATTTTGGCAACTGCCCGGTCCCAAACATTGTGGCATCGTTGACCAGCGCAGGCGGGTTGATCTCCGTATACCCGTTATCACGGGTGTGCAGATTGATCATGAAATTAGCCAAGGCCCGCTCCAGGCGTGCTAGGGCTCCGGTCAGCACTACGAACCGTGAGCCCGACAGCTTCGCCGCCCGCTCGAAATCCATCATGCCCAACGCCTCGCCCAGTTCTGCGTGGTCTTTGATATCAAAGTCGAATTCCCGCGCCTGCCCCCAACGACGGACCTCCAGATTGTCGTCTTCACTGTCGCCGACAGGGATGTCGTCAAATGGCAAGTTAGGAATACTGGCCAGCTCCGTTTCAAGCGCGGCCATCGCCTCGGAAGCCACATGCTCGGCATCGGCCTGCGCGGTCTTACTTTCCGAGACCTTAGCCATGATATTTCTGGCGTCCTCACCACGGGATTTTGCAGCGCCAATCTCCTTTGACAAGGCATTACGATTCGTCTGGATTTCCTGGGCCCGGGTTTGGGCGTCGCGACGCGTCGTGTCGAGTGCGATCAGTTCCTGGGCGCGCGCTGGCAAGAACCGGCGCGCCAAACCTTCGTCGAAGGCCTGCGGATTATCACGGATCCATTTGATGTCGAACATGGCAAAGCTCGGATAGTCAGTGCGGTTTGACGTTCTCTCGGCTTTATAGGACCAAAGGTCATGGTGGAAAAGGATTTTAGCGGCCGCCATCGACCATACCGACATTCCCGGCGGGATCACTCAAATGGCATTTATTCTTATAATCAATTTCCACAAGCAAAACGAGATGACAGTTTGAAAGTGCGCCCTTTCGGGAGTGGGTTATTACCGTGCGAAAATAAATCTTTGGATGCGCTTAAATGCCGCATCGCGATGAGAAGATTTTGAATAAAATATTTAATGTAGATATTTAACATCCATTGAGAAAACTTCTGGAAATGCTAACTACGGCCTTCTGTCTCTATATTGTTCGGGCAACAATGGAACTAAGACACAATTTTGAAATGAAGATCACCGCCAAGGGTGTTCAAAGCTGTAAATAGCTGGAATGCCTCACGAACCTCTATTGGGAAAAATCTCCGTTTATTTCATTTCGGAGCCCTTGGCCGTCTTAAACTTCACGGCCTTAATGCCGGGGTTCAGAGGGTTTTGGTCGACGCTTCGCCAAACGATTTCGGGCTTACCAGGCTGGCTAACGCCACGG
>CAJWVP010000061.1 GCA_913048145.1 uncultured Rhodospirillaceae bacterium | reverse complement strand
CTTGTAGGGAAGGGTCCATGTAGCCATCTGGCTAGCCTGGCGCTGGCGCTTATGTTCTATTTCCTGCCGCGCCTGAAGGGCGTGGCGCTGGCCTGGATGTGGTGCATCGGTCTCACTGGAAACGAAACCCAGAGCGTTGAGACCGGAGAATAAAAAAGATCAACTCCTGATTTTTACGATAACTTTGATACAATTTAATCGGGAAAAACATAGGAGTTTACCTCATCTCTGACGCGTCACCGCGACGCCAGTTTATGGAAACCGTCTGCCCCATGCGCCGCAAGGCCCCGGAAACCGGCGACCTGGGCTATGGCGCGTTGGTGGTCAAGAACGGCATGATCATCGGTTGGGCCCCCAGCAGCGTTATCGTTAACCGCGACCCCACGGCGCACGCCGAAATAGAAGCCATTCGCCATGCGTCACGGCGGTTTGGGACGCAGGACCTGTCCCGGGGCGTCCTGGTATCCACGTCGCGATCGTGTCCCGTGTGCGAAGGTGGCGGTTACTACGCCAGCATTGAGCGTATCTATCACGCCCATACGGCCGATGACATCACCAACGCCGGTCCGCCGCAGATGACTTATTTCCGCTAGCTACCTTACTCGGCCTTCTTGGGCGGGAGGTCGTAATAGAGGGCCCCATCAGGCTCGAAGGCCTTAAAGGCAAAAGCGAAGGCGACGTCGTGAACAACATCGTGCCAGGTATCCGACGCCGCGTCATGGCGTCTCACCGTTACATTTCCAACATCTCGCCCAAATGTAATGATCTTGGTGTCGTGAATGGAGTTCTGGCCTGGCTGCCAGCGTAACACGACGCCCTCGTCGGCGATGACGCCGCGCCTCTGCAGCATTTTCAATGTCCAGGCGTTCCGACCCACCGCCACCACCCGGTCGTAGGGCCGCACGCCCTCGGGCAGTTCGAACATATCCAATCCGCCGCCGGCACTGGAATCCATCCGCACGTAGGGCGTAGAGCCGTAGGGACGCGCGCTGGGGTCGTTCGGTACAAGAACCTGACCGTCCGGGTAGCGGGCGCGAAACCGACCGAAGGCCTCGACGCGGGACGGCAGCCGCTTCAGGCGCATTTTGGCCAGTTTGCCGATGACCGCCTCGCCGGTGTATTGCTGCCACCAGGATCCGGTCAGGCGGTCGTACATAACCATGTCGAAGTTGCGCAGTCGCCCCGTATTGCCGAACAACAAAGCTTTCCCGCCTTGGGCCGGCGGTAACTGCCGTTCAAAGACCACGCTGGAATTGCAAAGCGGACAATAGGTCACCAATATTGGTAGGTCGCCGACCCGATCGTTGACGATTTCATGCCAAAGCAGAATGCTGAGCGGATAGGCACGGGCGTTCGGACCGATCTGGAGGCTGATCACCGGCTCCAATGCCCCGAGGCCCCGGGCTTTTGCTGCGGGAATAAACGTCGGGCTCCAGATGGGTGGGATCGAATCCCGCCTGGCACCATCAGAACGAATTTCCTTCAGATCGATAATTCGTTTGGCAAAATCCGTGTCTGGAAACTCGACTCGCCAATAGGGCATGCCGTCCTGAGCGTGTAGGTTCGCCGGCTGGATCATCCCAAACAGCAGTGTCGCCAACGAAATTAGGCCGGCGATGGACCGGGTTATGCGACGTGGACCCCTTGCCTCTGCCATGGCGAGAATGCTACCCAACCTGCTAATGCCGGACAAACGAAGAGAGTGTGACAATGACCTCAAAGTCCAAAACCGAAATGACAGAAAACGAACTGGACGCCCGCCACGCCGATAAGATGGCAAAGAAAAAGGCGGCCCGTGACAAGATCGTCGCCACCAAGACTATCGAAAAGGGTCTTTTGATCGTCCACACGGGCAAGGGCAAAGGGAAATCCACGGCCGCTATGGGTTTGGCCGTCCGGGCCATCGGAAATGGCATGAAAGTCGGCATTGTGCAGTTCGTAAAGGGCGTTTGGGAAACCGGCGAGCGCGTGGTTCTAGATAAATTCCCCGAGCTTTGCGTCATCAAGGCCATGGGCGAGGGGTTCAGTTGGGAAACCCAGGACCGCCAACGCGATATCCAGGCCGCCGAAAATGCATGGCAGATGGCCAAGGACATGATGGACGACGAAAGCTTTGATCTAATTATTCTGGATGAACTCAACATTCCACTTCGCTATGACAACCTGGATATCGACGCTGTTGTTAAGACGCTTCGGGACAAACGCGAGAGGCTACACGTGGTGGTGACCGGTCGCAACGCCAAGGAGCCTTTGCTGGAGGCCGCCGACTTGGTGACCGAGATGACCATGGTGAAGCACCCTTTCCGGGCCGGCGTGAAGGCTCAGAAGGGCATTGAGTTCTAGGCGGCCGCGTTGAACTTCCGTCCCTTTCGCGCTCTGATGCTGCAGGGCACCGGCTCGGACGTGGGCAAGTCCATGTTGGCCGCAGGGCTCTGTCGGGTTTACGCGAATCGCGGCCTCAGGGTAAGGCCTTTCAAGCCGCAGAACATGTCAAACAATGCTGCCGTCACGGTCGAGGGAGGGGAGATCGGTCGCGCCCAAGCACTTCAGGCGCTGGCCGCCGGCGTGCCCCTGAGTGTCCACATGAACCCCGTTCTCTTAAAGCCACAATCTGAGATCGGCGCTCAGGTGGTGGTTCAAGGCAAGATGGAGGGCAGCGCCAAGGCTCGGGATTATCACGCCCTCAAGCCCACCCTGATGCCCCGGGTCCTGGAGAGCTTTGCCGTCGTTGGGGCGGACGCCGATCTGGTCATTGTTGAGGGCGCTGGTAGCCCGGCGGAGATCAATCTGCGCGCTGGCGACATCGCCAACATGGGGTTCGCCCAGGCCGCCGACGTCCCCGTGGTCCTGGTTGGCGACATCGACCGGGGCGGCGTCATTGCGTCGATCTTGGGTACTTTCGAATTGCTTGAGGCCTCCGAACGTGCGCGTATTCGTGGCTTCATCGTCAACAAGTTCCGGGGCGACGTCAGCCTTTTTGATGACGGTGTGACGATCCTGGAAGATCGCACCGGCGCACGCTGCTTTGGTGTTGTTCCCTTTTTCTCGAACGCCCGACGCCTGCCCCAGGAAGACGCCATGGCGCTCGAGTATCGGGAACGCGATGCACTCGGTGGGACCATCAAGATCGCGGTGCCGCGTCTTGCGCGGATTGCCAATTTTGACGACCTGGACCCGCTGGCCGCCGAGCCCGACGTAGCCGTCGTTATCATCGATCCGGGAACGGCCTTTCCGGGGGATGCGGATGTTATTTTTCTGCCTGGCTCCAAGGCGACCTTGGCGGATCTCCAACAGGTTCGGGACGAGGGCTGGGATACGGATATCCTCGCTCACCATCGGCGCGGCGGCATGATTGTGGGACTGTGCGGCGGCTACCAAATTCTTGGCCGCGCCGTCGCCGACCCCGACGGCATCGAAGGCCCACCTGGCGAAGCTCCGGGACTTGGTCTGCTGGACGTCACCACTGTGCTGGGTGGGGACAAATCCTTGGTGGAACGCACCGGCACGGAGGTGGAAAGTGGGGAAGCGGTTCGCGGGTATGAAATGCATATTGGTCAGACCTTGGGCCTAGACACGACGCGCCCTTGGCTGACCTTGGCCGACGGCCGCGCCGAAGGCGCTATTTCCAGCGATGGTCGGGTCATGGCCAGTTACTTGCACGGCGTCTTCGCGGCCGATGGGTTCCGTCGCCAGTTCCTGGAACGGTTGGGGTCGCAGACCAGCGGCATAGCCTATGAAGCTTCCGTCGAGCAGGCATTGGACGACCTTGCCGCGCATATGGAGACGCATTTGGACTTGGATGCGTTGTTGGATGTGGCTCATTAAGTTGGTCCCCCAACCCTTCCGCGCCACACGCAGGCCGGCTTTAACGCGAATTCTGCGTAAGACTTGGCCCTAACAAAACCAATCCAACACGCTGCATTAGTCGTAAAGGACGTAATGACTAAAACGCCAAACTTTCCCTCGTCCCCTGATCTCACCGTCTTCTACGATGGGTCCTGCCCATTGTGCAGCCGGGAGATAGCGGTTTATAGCCGCCGGGATACTGCGGGCCGTATCCATTGGGCTGATGTCAGTTCCTGCTCCCCACAGGCCCTGCCTGAGGGTCTAACGCGTCAGGACGCTCTAGCGCGTTTCCATGTGCAGCGCGCCGATGGCGCATTGATCTCCGGCGCTGGCGCCTTCGCCGAGCTTTGGATGCGCACGCCCGGGTTCAGATGGTTTGGCCGCATAGCGCGACTGCCCATCATCCACGGGGTGTTGGATCGGGCGTATGGCATCTTTTTGGATTCGCGACCGGTCTTGCAGAAGCTTCTGTCCAGATCCCGCAAAACCTGACCGCACCGGTCGGCCGGGTTTGTCGCTGAAAGATGTGACGGCGGAAGGACAGCGCCATCGTATTTTTCTGGTGGACCTGGACGCCCGCCTCGCTGATCATGCGAGGGAAGCTATTTTTCAATAACAATTTCGTCTGCCGGCAGGAATTTTGCGTGCTCTTGACCTCCACTACCAAAGGAGTTCTCTATTTTCTGTCCTCCATCGGCTTCATCGCCTTGGTAGACACGACGTGTAAGTTCTTCACGGACGAGCTCCACGCCGTGGTTTTGGTCTGGGGGTACTTTGTAGGTATCACCGTTTTCGTCACGGGATACTTTGCCATCCGGGGTCAGTTGGGCCTCCTCAAGACCGAACGGCCAGTGGCCCAGATCGTTCGCCCAGGTTTTCTGGTGCTCTCCATTTCAGGTCTGTTCGTGGGGCTGACCTACCTGCCCATGGCGGAGGCTACAGCCATCGGCTTCACGGGTCCGTTGTTCATTGTTGCCCTGTCCGTGCCCATGCTGGGGGAGCGGGTTGGTTGGCACCGGTGGCTGGCGGTCATGGCCGGGCTGGCCGGCGTCTTGGTGATCGTCCGACCGGACGGGGTGGTGTGGCATTGGTCGGCAGCGACCACGCTTCTGGGCGCCATCTGTTTCGCCATTTTTCAAATCCTGACCCGCAAGCTGGCCAGCCTGGAGAAGCATCAAACCACCCTCATGTACACAAGTCTGGCTGGCACCTTCTGGGTGAGCCTTTTGGCACCATTCTTCTGGACACCGCCGTCGGTTGATCACGCGGTTATGTTCTTGATTATCGGCGCCATGGGGGCCGCCGCTCATTTCTGCATGATCCAGGCGTTCGCTAATGTTCAGGCATCACTGCTAGCGCCGTTCAATTATTCAAAGTTGATCTGGGTGATTATCCTTGGCTACCTGGTGTTTGGCGACGTGCCCGGCCTAGATACGCTTGTAGGCAGTGCTATCATCGTCAGCGCAGGCCTCTACGTCCTCTACCGAGAACGGAGGGGGGCACCCGCCTAAGTCGTCGCATCCAAGGGAACGGCGCGCGTGGCCAAATGGTTGTTTTTGCTGGGTTCCTGGCCGCCCCCTCCATTGCAACCTTGCCCCTCGTTGGCTGCTAGCGGCCTACTGGCGATTAGAAAGATGAGCGAAATGGCGGCGAACATGCCTCTCATCAAACCGGCCCCATGCGGACAAGGACAAGGCCTGCGACCATGCCAACCATCACCAGATTGGCGACGATATAGAGTTTGAGGGCACGGCGGATGTCCGTGGCCCCGACCTGCGCCGTGCCGTCGCCTATCCATGCGCCGTCGACGACCCTTTCCGCGTACTTGCGTGGGCCCGCCAGGGCGATGTTGAGGGCACCGGCCATGGGTGCTTCGGTCCAACCCGCCGTAGGCGAGCCGTGTTTTCCCGCATCCCGCCACATTATCCGCCAGGCGGCGATCGGGTTGGCGGTGGGCGCGAAGAAGGCGGCTATCACAATGAACAGACCGGCCAGGCGCGACGGCAGGATATTGAGCGCGTCATCCAGTTTTGCAGCCGTGAAGCCGAAGGCGGCGTAGCGGGTATTTTTGTAGCCGATCATGGAGTCCATGGTATTCACGGCCTTGTAGATGCAAAGCCCTGGCAGGCCGAACAGGAGGTAATAGAATACCGGCCCAATCACACCGTCCGAGAAGTTTTCCGCCGCCGACTCGATGGCGGCGCGGGCCACGCCGTGATCGTCCAGGAAAGACGGGTCGCGCCCGACGATATGGCGCACTGCCTGGCGGCCGGCCTCCGTGCTCTCGTTTAGACCCAATGCTACGGCCTTCACGTGGTCATACAGGCTACGCCCGGCCAGAAGGCTAAAGATTAGCGCCAATTCGATGAACCAGCCCCAGGGATTGGTGAGGCTGGCCCAAGTGATGGCCACACCAACGCCGCCGGCGACGACGACCACAAAAATCACAACTAGGGCGCCCCGGATGGTGCGGTCCACGTCGCCGCGTTTCTCGCGATTGAGTTTGGCGTCCAGAAACCCGATCAGCCGCCCGATCCATTCCACGGGATGGCCGGTCCACCGGAACAGGAACTGGGCTTCGCCCAGGTAGGCGTCCAGAACCAGCGCCAAAAGCAGCAAGATCAACGGGTCGAGCCCAGAGATGCTGTCCGTCATGCCAAAGATGAACATGGTTCAAAATGCCGGTCTGGGCGCTGCGCCGTCAATACCCCATTAATGAATATTCCCATATAATCAATGGCTTTATCGCCTAAGAAGTTGCCATCAACAAGTAGCCTGGGGGCCTGAATCTGCATGACGAGCGATCCCTCGATGAGGATCCTTGGAAGTTGCTTTGGGAGGATGAGCACAAGTTTATCGAAGGCGATACCCTGGAGTTGGACAGTCTACCGCACGCGACAGCCGAGAAGATGTCCGAACCCATCGCCGAACCAACATCTTTGGCTGTCTGCAAGTCCGCCAAGAAATCGGAACTCGGGGTCCACCGGAGGTAAGCGGGATGTGGGACAAGCTCTTGAAGGTTTTGCCCCGGCCTTGCCATCGGCGCAGTCCGATGCGGCCTCCTAGGCGCATACCCCCATCCCCGCCCTCTCTGCTTTTCCGAACGCTGTAATCCTGTATAGTCCACCCATCGCCCAACCCCATAGACCATGATCAGGGGTCGGCTGTGGTGCGGGCCTGTAATTCCGTGCCTTCCGATAACGCTCGAAGGCAAGGACCAAGCGTATGACGGACAAAATCGCCGTAATGCTATGCGGCCAAGGTAGCCGAGATACCGCCTCTGTCGAAGAGTTTCATTTACTTGCCGCCGAACTGAAACGTCGCCTTCCAGACAGCGATTTGGAAAGCGGCTTTCTTGGGTCAGCTGTGCCGCGGATCCAAGACGGATTGGACACGTTGGCTGCACGGGATTCCAAGAAAATCATCTGCATCCCCGGCATGCTGTTTTCCCCGGAACGGATCACTAAGGACCTGAGCGCCGAATTCGACAAGTTTTCCCGCGCGCATGCTGGAATGGAGCTGGTGTTCAGCCGCGAACTGTCCATGGATTCGAGATTGCTTGCGGTGGCGCGCGACCGCATTGAACAAGTGGAACAAGAAGCGGGTGACCACATCCCTCGCGAAGAGACGTTGTTAATGGTCGTTGGTCCCGGCTCAGATGATTCAAAGGCCAATTCCGATGTTGCCAAAGTCACCCGACTGCTTTGGGAGGGCATGGGTTTCGGCTGGGCAGAGGTAAGTTATTCGGAATCTGCCTTTCCGTCCATGGAAGAGGGTCTCGCGAAGGCGGTGAAAATGGGCTTTAAGCGGATTGTAGTGTTCCCGTGTTTCTTGTTTTCCGGGGACGCTGTGCGGCGCAGTTATGCCGCGGCCGACGATTGTGTAGCGGCGTTCCCGAGTGTGGAGGTCCTCAAGGCCGGCCATCTCTATGATGCTGGACGTTTGGCTGATAGCTTTATAGACCGGATCGAAGAGCTGTTGAACGGGATTGGCAACATGAACTGCCAGGTCTGCACCTACCGTGAACAGATCATTGGTACGGGTCATGATCACGACCACGCTCATGGGGACGATCATCATCACCACCATCACTATCACCATCATGGCCACGGCGATGGGAATGCTGGCCACGACTGACAAACGGTCAGGGATTAGGGACACGCCCCATGTTTGAATACATCTGTGACCCACAGGAGATCTACCGCCGCTCCTTCGAGGCCCTGCGCGCGGAAGTCGATCTGAGCGGGTTGGCCGATGGGGTCGACACGCTGGTCGAGCGGCTGATCCATGCCTGTGGCATGCCGGATGTGATCAATGACTTCGTCTACGGCGGCAATCCGGCCGCGGCGGGATGCGCTGCGCTGACGGCTGGCGCGCCGGTGATAACGGATGCGGAGATGGTGCGCGCCGGTGTAATAAAATCCCGTCTGCCTGCCGACAACAAGCTGATCTGCACCACCCATTCGCCGGTGGCTATGGAGATGGCTCATGACCAGCAGACGACGCGCTCCGCCGCCGCTGTCGAACAATGGGTGCCGCATCTGGACAGTTCCGTAGTGGTTATCGGCAATGCGCCGACGGCCTTGTTCCGCCTTTTGGAATTGCTAGCCGAGGGGGCTCCGGCGCCGGCCGTGATCCTGGGGTTTCCCGTCGGCTTTATCGGCGCAGCGGAATCGAAAGAGGCACTGATCACCCATGCCGGCGATGTACCCTACGCCACCGTGCGCGGCCGACGTGGTGGCAGTGCCATGGCGTCGGGCGCGTTGAATGCTATCGCGGGGCTGGCGTCATGAACCGCTGGATCACAATCGTTGGCATCGGTGAGGACGGAATGGAAGGCCTGGGGACACGGGCGCGCAAAGTGATCGCGGGCGCCGAGATCCTGATCGGCGGTGAACGGCATTTGGCGCTCGTACCCGAAGGCGCGGCGGCGCGCGCCACCTGGGGGAAGGATTTTGACCACGGTGTCGCCGCCATCCGCGCGCACGTAGGCAAACGTGTCGTCGTGCTGGCTTCAGGCGATCCGTTGCATTTTGGTGTCGGTGTGACGCTGTCCCAACGCTTCGGGGTTGAGGCAGTGGAGATCATGCCCGCGCCTGGCGCCTTCAGTTTGGCCGCCGCACGTCTAGGCTGGTCCATCCCTGACGTTACCTGTCTGACCGTCCATGGCCGTGCCCTGGAGGTGGTGAACCTTCATCTTCGACCGGGCGGGCGCTTGGTGATCTTGAGCTGGGACGGCACGACGCCGGGGAAACTAGCCGCTCTGTTGCGGGCGAAGGGCTACGGACCCAGCGCGCTCACGGTGCTTGAGAACATGGGCGGCGCCCGGGAGAACCGGATCGACGGTGACGCCGAGACCTGGTCTGCCGACGAAACCGCGTCGCTGAATACCATTGCCGTCGAATTGAAAGCGGATGTGGCGGCGCCTGCTTGGTCGCGGGCCGCCGGCTTGCCCGACGCCGCGTTTCGTCATGATAACATGATCACCAAGCGCGAGGTGCGCGCGTTGACCTTGGCCGCCTTGGCGCCATTGCCGGGGGAGACGCTATGGGATGTGGGCGCGGGAAACGGCTCCGTTGCAATCGAATGGCTGCGTCTGTCACCGTCCACGATGGCAATCGCCATTGAGAAAACTCCCTCCCGGGCTGAGAACGCACGTTTCAACGCCCGTGAACTCGGCGTGCCGCGCCTGGAGGTTATTGAGGCGGAGGCGCCGGCGGCTTTCGCTGACCTTACCGATGATCCGGAAGCTATCTTTGCCGGTGGCGGTCTCAGCGCGGCGCTGTTGGCGGCCTGTTGGGGGCGGTTGAAACAGGGCGGGCGTCTTGTCGCCAATGCAGTGACCGTGGAAGGCCAGGCGGCGCTTCTGGCTCAGCGCGCTGCGCAAGGCGGCGAATTGATCAAGGTAGCGGTCAGCCGCGAGGGCCCTGTGGGCCCGCGCGCCGCGATGAAACCGTTGATGGAGGTCTGGCAGTTGCAGGTGACGAAGACATGAGTGGCACCCTCTACGGACTGGGCGTGGGGCCGGGGGATCCGGACCTGATCACTCTAAAGGCATTGAAGATTTTGGAGCGCGCGCCGGTGATCGCCTATCCGGCGCCGGAGACGGGTGACAGCCTGGCCCGGTCCATCGCGGCACCGCATATTCCCAACGGACGCATCGAGATCGTGATCCGTACACCCATGGTACCCGGCAAATTCCCGGCTCATGACGTTTATGATCGTTATGCCGCCGAGATTGAAGCGCGCCTAGATGCTGACGAGGACGTCGCTGTTTTGTGCGAAGGTGATCCGTTCCTTTACGGCTCGTTCATGTATCTGTTCTCGCGCTTGTCGGCGAACCACAGTGTCGAGGTGGTGCCCGGCGTCTCGTCACTGGGTGCCTGCGCGGCGTCGGTTGGCGCGCCACTAGTGTCGCGCAATCAGGTGTTGACGGTACTGCCCGGTCCGCTGGAGGAGGCCGAACTGGAAGCCCACATTCAATCCTCGCCGGCGGTCGCGATTATGAAGGTTGGTCGGCATCTGGAGAAGATCTGCCGCGTACTTGATCGGCTCGGTCTGATGGAGCACGCCCAGTATATTGAGCGTGCCACCATGCCAGAACAGCGGGTTCTAGCGCTCCGCGACGTGCCCAGGGATGGCGCACCTTACTTCTCCATGATTTTGGTCCGTCACGGCGAAACGGAGGCCGGCGTATGAATGTCCCGGTCAACACTGTTTTTGTTGCACTGACGGCCACCGGTAGCGACCTGGCGATGCGCCTGGCCGCTGATCACCCGGGCGCCGAGGTTCATGGCCTAGTGGGCCGGGCCCCGCAGGCGGATGTAACCTTTGACGCCACGGCCGACCACCTGCGCGCCTTATTCGCCGCTGGCCGGCCCATCGTCGGGGTGTGCGCCGCGGGCATTCTGATCCGCACCCTGGCGCCTTTGCTGAACGAAAAGTATACGGAACCGGCCGTCGTCGCCCTGGCCGAGGACGGCAGTGTCGCGGTGCCGCTTCTGGGTGGCCACCATGGCGCTAACGCGCTGGCCCGCGCGCTGGCGTTGGCTACCGGCGGTCACGCGGCGGTCACCACCGCCGGGGATATCGGCCTCGGCATCGCCCTCGACAACCCACCCGCCGGCTGGCGGATCGCCGAGGTTGCCCGCACTAAGGATGTGGCGGCGGCGCTGCTGGCCGGTGATCCCGTATCGTTGCGTGTGG
>CAJWVP010000060.1 GCA_913048145.1 uncultured Rhodospirillaceae bacterium | reverse complement strand
CGTCGTGTTTCTTTTCGTCGTGCGCATGTTCGTCGTGTTTCTTTTCGTCGTGCGCATGTTCGTCGTGTTTCTTTTCGTCGTGCGCGTGATTTTCGCTCGAGAACGAATCTAAGTCCCGGAACGGCAGCTTTGTAAGTCCCGCGGTCTCCAAGATCTCGATTACCTTTGCCTTGCTAGCGATCGTTTGAACTGGTTTCTCCATGAAAGTCTCAAGATCTCGACCAAACCAAAAGACCAAGTCTGCGCGGCTCAAGTTTGCGGCCTGCGACGGTTTTAAAGCGTAGGTGTGGGGGGAGCCGGCGCCTTCGATGATAAGGCTTGGCGTTCCCACATCTTTCATCACTGCGGCGATCAAGGAATGGAGAGGTTTGATCGTGGCCACAACCTTCGGTTCAGCGGCGGCGGGAGTTGCGGCGCTAAATGTTAAGAAGCCCGCAAGCGTGAGAGAAGCATAACGTTTCATGGCGATTGACTTTTGTGCAATTGAGTGGGAACGATGAATTCGTATTATTAATTGTTATAACATAACATCTTCAGCTATCGTTATAACGGCTGGCATAAGCCACCGCAAGTTTTGTATCCAGAAGCTTATGAAAGTATCCTTTCATTCATGCTTGAGAATTCAGGTTCCTTAACGAGACTTCGTAACGCAGGGATTAACCGTGGCGGTCGATGGTTAATTCGTGGGGTCGATATGGATGTCGAAAGGGGGCAAATTGTTACCCTCATTGGGCCGAACGGATCTGGAAAGTCGACTACGGCGAAGATGGCTCTTGGCCTCGTTGCTCCCGATGAGGGGAACGTGAACCTACGTGATCGCCTTTGCGTCGGATATGTACCTCAGAAAGTCAGCGTCGATTGGACATTGCCGCTAACGGTTAGTCGGTTCATGGCATTGACCGGGCGAATACCGAGGCGTCAGATTGATGAGGCCCTGGCTGTGACCGGTGTCTCGCATTTGCGTAATGCGGAAGTGCGGACATTGTCGGGTGGTGAGTTTCAGCGGGCCATGCTGGCACGGGCCATTGCGCGCAAACCGGATTTGTTGGTCCTGGACGAGCCCGTCCAGGGTGTCGATTTCAACGGTGAAATCCTGATTTATGAATTAATCAAGAGCATCCGGGACGACCTCCGATGCGGGGTCTTGCTGATCTCCCACGACCTTCATGTCGTCATGGCCGCAACGGATCAGGTGGTGTGTTTGAACGGCCATGTCTGTTGCTCCGGCCCACCTGTCGATGTCGCCTCCAGCGATGCGTATCGCGAACTGTTTGGAACGCGGGCGACCCCCACGCTTGCCGTCTATGAGCACACCCATGACCACGCCCATTTGCCCGATGGCCGGGTGCGGCATGCTGATGGAACGATCACCGACCACTGCCATCCCGATGACAGCCATCATCACGCCCCGGAGATTTCTGAGAAAACCGGAGCCGCCGATGTTGGATGATTTCTTTGTGCGTGCGCTGGTTGCCGGTGTGGGTGTGGCCTTGGTCGCTAGCCCTTTAGGTTGTTTCATAGTCTGGCGCCGGCTTGCCTATTTTGGTGATACGCTGTCCCATGCGGCGCTGTTCGGCGTGGCGTTGGCGTTGCTGTTGGAAAGCAATATCACGATCACGGTTTTCGGAGTTTCCGTCTTCATCGCCGTCGCGCTCATGTTCCTACAAAAGAGGGCGACGCTCTCCGCGGACTCCCTGCTGGGGTTACTTGCTCATTCGGCGCTGGCCTTGGGCTTGGTTGCCTTGGCCTTTATGACCTGGGTCCGTGTTGATTTGATGGGCTTTCTGTTTGGCGATGTACTGTCTGCATCGGTGAATGACATCACTGTGATTTACGTCGGCGGCGCTTTCGTCATCAGTGTTATGGTATTTATATGGCGGCCCTTGTTCGCGGCGACGGTCAATCGCGAATTGGCGGAGGCCGAGGGGGTCAACCCGGACCGGGACGATGTCGTTTTCATGCTTCTCATGGCAGGCGTAATTGCCATGGCCATGAAAATTGTTGGCGTGCTTTTGATCACCGCGTTGTTGATTATTCCTGCCGCTGCGGCCCGCCGGTTTGCGACGGGACCGGAGCAGATGGCTGTTTTGGCGGCGTTGATTGGTAGCGCGTCGGTATTCGCGGGTTTATTCGGTTCGTTGGAGTGGGATACGCCATCCGGGCCGAGTATTGTTGTCGCCGCGCTGTTATTCTTTATTATTAGCATTTCCCCCTTAGCTGCGCTCGTCACGCGAAATCGGCCTGGCCCCATAGTGGACGGAGGATGAAGACCATGGAGCATTTCCCCCACACGCCACCCAATTTGACGAAGAACCAGTCTATGGTCATGGCGGCGTTGTTGAAAGCTAACGGACCGCTCAGCGCTTATACCATCCTCGATCAGTTGCGTAGCAAAGGTCTTCGCGCGCCGCTTCAGGTTTATCGGGCTCTCGATAAATTGGTGGAGTATGGCATGGCCCACCGGCTGGAGAGCATGAATGCCTTCGTTGCCTGCCGACATCCTGATGGTGAAAGTGAATCCATGGTCGCGTTCACCATTTGTGAGAGCTGCGGTGAGGTAACCGAAATTTCTAATGATGGGTTTGATCGCCAGCTCCACAAGCTGGCCGGAGGCGCCGGCTTCAACGTGAAGAAATCCACGGTTGAACTGTTCGGACAATGTGAGGCCTGCGCCTAGTCTTCACGCTTACGTCTTCGGCATCATCTTGACTTGAATCTTTATGCCTTTTACGCCAACGCCCGCCTTGGGGCAGGCCTTGCTTAAGATCACCTGCTCAAACGAAATGCTGACTTGCCAGTCGGCGCGGCACGAGTTTCTGGATGACAAAATCGCGTTGCGCAGTGCTATGCCGACAGGAACTGGCCTTTGTGGTCTGGTTTTGATGCCAGCATTAGGGTCGGCCGGATAGCTAGCTAAATGCGGTCGCCTACGACTCAGCTCGCCCGAGCCATTTGATGAAATGGTCTGCTGCATTTCATTTTGCGTCCCACTTTCCGAACCGATATACGAGAAGCAACCAGATATTTCTGACAGGGAGGACACGGACATGCAGGGCAAGATGGAAATCAATGGTGTCGAATTGAACTACCAAATTGACGGACCCGAAGGCGCGCCGGGTGTGGTCATGAGCAATTCATGGGCAACCGACTACACCATGTGGGATGTCAATATGGAGGCGTTGACGGCGAAGTATCGTGTGCTCCGGATGGACAAGCGCGGCCATGGTGGCAGTGGAATCAACGACGACGAAATTACGCTTGAGGTTCTCGCGGACGATGTTGTTGGCCTGGCCAAGGCGTTGGGTTTCACTAACGGCCATTTCGTGGGACTTTCCATCGGCGGCATGATTGGCCAGGCCATCGGCCTCAACCATCCTGATGCCTTTAAGTCACTTGCCCTCTGCGCGACCACCAGCCTGATGCCCGAACAGATGGGGCCGGTCTGGCAAGAGCGAATCGACAAGGCGACGGCGAACGGCGTGCCGTCCATGGTGCCGGAGCATGTGGAACGCTGGTTCTCGTCGGCCTATCGCGAGGCCAATCCAGCCGTGGCAGAGGCCCTGGGTAAGGTTGTCGCCGCGACATCGCTGGAAGGATACTGCCGTTGTGCGCAGGCGATCATGAAATTGAATTTCACCGACCGCCTGGGTGGGATCACGACCCCGACCATCGTTATGCCCGGCGAACTGGACGGAGCGTTGCCGCCACCGATGTCGGAGGTGATCGCCAATAATATTCCGGGCGCGCGCCTTCATGTTGTCAGCAATGCCGCGCACCTTTGTAACGTGGAGAACACGGTGGAGTTCAATGAAGTCTTGATCGAATTTCTTGATGAGCAGTCTGCGTAGGTCTGCATGCCTCTCAAGGAGACGCCCCCAAAAGGCAGCACTGGAAGCTATCGCCGTTGATGTTTTCGACCAGTTTAAATCGGAATTGTCGGCGATCATGTCTGCTGAGAATTTTGCCTAGATGCTGCGAGACACTCTTGGCTTCTACATAGGTGTCGGCAACGGGTAAGGGGAGGGCTACGGCTGCGTTGTTTTCAATTCCAACTATAATTTCAACGACGATATTTTTGTTTGCAGAGCGAGGCTATTGGACAACCCTCGTGGAATGGGAATTTGGGAGTAAGGAATGTTAGACAAGCGCGTGGCATTAGTCGTCGGCGGTGGCAGCGGCATGGGTGCGGGTGCGGCCCGGCGGTTGATCGAAGAGGGGTTCCAAGTGGGGATCCTGACATCCTCTGGCAAGGGTGAGGCTATTGCGGCAAACTTAGGCGGCATGGCGGTGAGGGGATCGAATAGGTCCAATGAAGATCTTCAGGGCTTCGTTGACACGGTCGTTGAAAAGTGGGGGCGCATCGACGCGGTTGTCTCCAGCGCTGGTCACGGTCCGAAGGGGCCTGTATTGGAGATTTCTGACGAGGACTGGCACACGGGCATGGAGTTCTATCTCCTCAATGTGGTTCGGGCCGCCCGCGTTGTGACGCCGGTGATGTTGGACCAGGAAACGGGCGGAGCGTTCGTCAACATTTCCACTTACGCGGCATTCGAACCCGAAGCCTTGTTCCCGACGTCGGGCGTTTTTCGTTCCGGATTGGCCGCGTTCACCAAGCTCTTCACGGATAAGTACGCCGCCGACAACATCCGCATGAACAACGTGTTGCCCGGCTTTATCGACAGCTTGCCGGAAGCGGAAGAACGCCGAAGCCGCATCCCCATGGGCCGTTATGGCCGCACGGAAGAAGTCTCCGAACTGATCGCGTTTCTGGCTTCTGACCGATCCAGCTATATCACGGGACAGAACATTCGCATCGACGGCGGCATAACTCGGTCCATCTAACGTCGGAACTTCAGGCGGGCTTCAGACCTAGAAACCTGGTCAATTTCTTTTCAGGCCTGATTAAGTTGGCTAAGGTGACGCCGTCCAAGATTTGAATGAAGGCAGACGGGGCTTCACTCCCTGTTGATCCCCAGAAAAATCAGCATCCGTAGGGCGAAATCCGTTTGTTGTGTAATGTGAGTGGGCCCTCGCGCCGCCGCGCGAAACCTTGGTTCTCGAAAAGGGTATCTTTCAAGCTATTTTAGTCTGGCCCGGGTTCACATGACTTTCTAGCGTCGTTCCGTCGCGCAATCCGGAAAAGCGGTTACGCGACGTCATTCTTGGCGGATCATTCCTATTCGATGCCCACGAATTCCAAAACCGCATCGAACGCATCGACCCGAACAATCGTCCGACCCGGGTGTCGATCGATCACTACGCCATCGAGGTCATCCAATAGATCGTTGAGCATGGAGAGACCCTCGGTGGCAAACACCATAGCGCCGAAGATGGCGTCCCGGCTTCCCATGGTTGAGGCAAGTTCTCCGTAACGGTCTAAATACTGGTCAGGGGTAAGAACCGTGACCTGGCAACCGTCCAGCGTCACGCAGCGCACCCCGTTGCCATCCATTTCCACATCCGTGTCCAATAGAGTTGCAAACTGTGCGACCTCGCCGTCGGCATCGCTGGCGACTGTGACGAACTCCGGCATGGAGGTCACGCCATTGGCGTGGCTCTGCCATTCGGGGCGCCAGACCAGTTCCGGGGTGCCGTGCTCGCAATAGTAGACCCGACCGCCCGGAAAGACCCCATCACGGACGGTTACCGTCCGGAACTTGGCGTCCCTCTGACCGTCGTCGATATCGACGGGGCGATGAAAGGCCTTTGGCGGGTCACCGTCGAACCGGGCATTTTGCAGGCGCGCGTAGATGTCATCCACATCGAGCGCTTTGAAAACGACCCCGTTGATCCCAAGGGGAGCGTCCTCCAGGTCCTTCCGTTGTATTTCTTTACCCTCTGGAATACCGATCAGCTCTAAATAGTCCGTACTGAACATCATCAGATGGTTCATGGATCCGTGGGAGTGATAGCCGCGAGGCGTCAGGGTAAATCCCAATTTCCCAAACAGAGCCTTGGCACCGTCCATGTCGAATTTCACATTGATGACCGTATGATCGAGGCGATCAGTGGATGGCATGGCTTTTTCCTGAACTTCGAGACTTGATGTTACGTTTGTTGTTGGCGAAGGCTGTTACGGCTTCGTCATCGATGACCTGAACCATTTCCGGTGTTGGCGGTTTTGGCCGGGTCGGATTGACGGCGGAACGCTTTACGAAGGGACGGATGAGAAAGCTGGCAAGGTTGTGGGCAGGCTGGTAGGACATAGATAACTCTCGAGGGCTAAGATCAGTTGACTTTAACATCTAAGCCAATCTAAGTGATAGTGACAAACGCCAAGTTGGCGTGAGACCCGCCTTGGTTTTGATTTTGGCCTACACCACTTATCAATATTGGTCATGGCCCGTATTGCTCTCATCCACGCCATGACTGCACACTTTGACGCTATGGTCGCGCACATGGGCATCGATGCCACCTTGATTTCCGTTTGTGCGAAAGGTGCTCTTGATGCGCTTTCCGATGGGGATACGGTGCGGCACGATAGTTGGATCGCTGAGGCGGTGGAAAGATTGTCCAACTACGCCGTAATCTTGCTTACACAGTTCTCCATGGCTAGCGCCGCTAAGATTTTTGAAAACCGGGTGTCCTGTCCCAAATTGACCAGACCAGACAGTGCGATTCAGCATCTGAAGGGTTGACGCCGGGCCGCCACGATTTCCGCATCGGTTCACTATTTCTTAAGAAACCCGGCAGATACTGCCTAGCGGAAACGTTTTGGAAAGTCGGCGAGAACAGCCGGTGTAGCAGTGGGACGAGCTCGGCATTGGGACGCTTTCGGACCTGATGATCACGCGGCGCATAACCCAGGAAAGGCGATCGGAATGACGGAACTCGGCAATATGGCCATTTTTCAAGCGGTGAAGAAGCGCTTGAACTGGCTTGGACAACGCCAGGAGGTTTTGGCCCAAAACATCGCCAACGCAGACACGCCGAATTATCGCTCCACAGACTTAAAACCATATAATTTTAAAGAGTTGCTCCGCCGTGAAGGCGCGCAATTAAATATGGAGGCGACAGGCGGCGATCACCTGACGGGCCGCCAGAAGCGCATCCGCGACTATGCTTCGAAACAGGGAAAACCCTTTGAGACAGCGCCTGCGGGAAACAACGTCATCTTGGAAGAGCAGATGGCAAAAATTGGTGAGACGGGCAGTAACTACAAAATGGCCACGGGGCTCTACAAGAAGCACCTGAATATGGTCAAAATTGCGCTCGGTCGTTAGTAGGCCGAAGGAGAATTAATAAGATGGATGACATTATCCGCACCATGCGCATTTCCGGTTCTGGTATGCGCGTTCAGGGCCAACGCCTCCGCGTTATTGCACAGAATATCGCGAACGCCAATTCCTTGCCGCAAGAGCCCAACGAAAATCCCTATCGCCGAAAGGTCATGACGTTCAGGAACGAATTCGACCGGGCGACTGGCCTCGATATGGTGAAGGTCAACCGCGAGCGCCAGGATATGTCGGATTTTGGCAAACGCTACGAGCCGAACCACCCCGCCGCCGATGCGAATGGCTATGTGTTGACACCGAACGTGAACACCATCATCGAACTGAGTGACATGCGCGAGGCGCAGCGGTCCTACGAAGCCAATATGAATGTCATCAAAGCATCAAAGGCGATGCTAAACAGCGCCATCGAATTGCTGCGATAAGCCACAACGCTTTCAATTTTGGCCGGACATATCGGCCTGAAACGGGAACAAGACCCAATAAGGGGAAACATCATGGTTGCACCGGGAAACGCCTATATAAGTGCCGTCAATTCCTATAACAATGCGGCGAAGGGCAAATCCTTCGAAAGTCCGACGTTGGATTCGGCCAATGACATCAAACAAGGCGAGTTCGCTGATCTGGTGAAGAGCGCCATCGACGAAGCGGTACGGATTGGCGAGCGTAGTGAGCAATTGACTATTCAAGGCATCAATGAGCGCGCCGACGTTACCCAGGTGGTGACGGCCGTAGCGGAGGCGGAACTCACCTTGCAGACTGTGGTTACGGTCCGAGACAAGGTCATCGAAGCCTACAAAGATATTATCCGTATGCCCATGTGAGCCCGTTTCGGCTATACTGTGATTCGCCGTTCAGCGGCGCAAATTTCATGGGTCAAACGAGGATGCCCGATGAACGAAGCGGCAGTAGTCGAAGTAGGGCGGGAAGCCCTCTGGGTCATTCTCAAGATTGCCGGCCCGATCATGGCATCCGGTCTTGCCATCGGTCTTCTCATCGCCTTGTTTCAAGCGCTCACGACGATTCAGGAAATGACACTGACGTTCGTGCCAAAGATCATCGTAATCTTCACGGCGGTGATCATTTTCCTGCCGTGGATGATGCAAACGATCACGGTATTCACACAGCAATTATTCGACCGCATGATTTCGCTGGGATAGGATCGGTGCATGCTCGAGGAACTGCTTCGCCTCAACCTCTTCGCATTCTTTCTGATCTTCGCACGTATCGGCACGGCGATCATGTTTCTACCAGGTTTCAGCGTGACGTATGTCTCCGCCCGCTTTCGCCTGGCGTTGGCGCTGGCGATCAGCTTTGTGATCTTTCCCGTTTTGGCGGCCCGGTTTCCCGTTCCGCCCAATGCCCTTCCGGATATGGCGCTGATGTTCGTCGGCGAAATCATCGTCGGCAGTTTTTTCGGCTTGATCTTGCGGGTCCTAATTTCATCCCTTCAGACGGCGGGGACCATCGCGTCCTTGGCATCCTCGATGGCCAATGCCCTGATCCAAGATCCTATCGCCGAACAGCAAAGTTCGACCATTTCGGGGTTCCTGCTGACCATCGGCATTGTCCTGATATTTGTCACCGACATGCATCATTTGATGTTGCGAGCACTGTTGGAAACCTACGCCATGTTTGAACCTGGCCAACCGCTTCCTTTCGGCGATTTCGCCGATACCATGGGGCGACAGGTGGCGGACAGTTTTGCCCTCGGTTTGCAGATGGCGGCGCCGTTCGTCGTGATTGGCCTCACGTATTACATCGGCCTCGGCCTTCTGGGACGCCTGATGCCCCAGTTGCCCGTATTTTTCTTCGGCCTGCCCTTGCAGATAACGCTGCAGTTATTCGTGTTCACGATCACCCTCTCAGGCATTATGATAGCGTTTATTCAGACCTTCGAGACGAAGGTGTATCGGTTCATACCTTAAGGGGTTAGGCGATGGCGGAAGAAGACGACGCCTCAAAAACAGAAGAGCCGACATCAAAGAAGCTTGCCGATGCCAAGCGCAAGGGTAACGTTGCCCAGTCACAGGAAATCAAAAACTGGGCGATTCTCCTGGGCGCATCGGGTGTGTTGATCTTTCTTGCGCCGATCATGGCGAATGGGGTGCGGATTACTGGGAGACCCTTCATAGAGAAGCCGCATGCTATTGATTTCAATTTTGGTGAGTTGCGGGAGGTCTTTGTCCAGGTCTCGCTTGATGTCTTTTTGATCCTGGCACCACTCATGGGGATTATGGTCATCTTAGCTATTGTTGCCAACATCGGCCAATTTGGCCTCACGCTCTCATCGGAAAAGATCAAGCCGGACATAGGCAAGGTCAACTTGATCAAGGGCACAAAGAAGATCTTCTCTCTCAAGTCCGTCGTCGAGTTCATCAAGGGCATCTTCAAACTGTCGCTGGTGTCCATCGTCGCTTTCGGGTTGTCGATTCCTTTGCTTGGCGATGTGCAGTTGCTGCCGCAAATGGATTTTCTGTTTTCGCTCCAGCGCATATACGAAGTTGCCATTGTGCTTGTTGTGGGTACGGTCGGGGTGATGACCGTGTTGGCGTTCCTCGACTTTCTGTACCAACGCCAGACCTTCATGAAGCAGATGCGTATGACCAAGCAAGAAGTGAAGGACGAGAACAAGCAGCAGGAAGGGGATCCCCAGGTCAAGGCGCGCATCCGCCAGATCCGGATGGAACGGGCGCGCGAGCGCATGATGCAGGCGGTGAAAGACGCCGACGTGGTGATCACCAACCCGACGCACTTCGCCATCGCCTTGAAGTATGACTTGGGAGAAATGGATGCTCCCGTGTGTATCGCGAAGGGCGTTGACTACTTGGCTTTCGCGATCCGCCGCGAAGCCGAGGAGCATGACGTGCCCATCGTTGAGAACCCACCTTTGGCGCGGGCCCTGTACGATACGGTCGAGTTAGATGAGGAAATCCCCACGGAGCACTTCAAGGCCGTCGCAGAGGTAATCGGGTTCGTCATGCGGCAACGGGGCGATATCCCTGCGCGCTGAGCAGGGCCAGTCCGGAACAATGCAGCGCACCCCCTTAAACGCCGATAATCCCAAGTTCCGGACACCATGGTATGCGCATGTGACGCCATGGATGCTGATCGTCTTGATTGCCTTAGGCGGGACTTTTGCGGTCGATTTGGGGCATCAGCACGGACCTTTGATTGCAGCTGGTCTGGTCGGATTGGCGTTGGTGAGCTTTGCGCTCGCGTTTTGGTCCTTGGGCCGACGGTCACTTATGGAGGCGCTTCCCCGGGAGAATATCTTTAGCGATAGCAATCCCGACGGATTGCTGGTCACTGATCAGAAAGGTAATTTCCTGCAGGTCAACCCAGCGTTTCACACGCTGCTTTCGTTCGCCGCGGAAGAAACGCCGGGCCGCGAAGTTGCGTCCCTTAATGCCATCGTTGAAGCTGTTGGCACCTTTGAGGGCGCGTACGACCTTAGGCGGCTTGTGACCAGCGTGCTGGATGGCGGGGACGGACAGGCGGATATCTCCATACCTAGCTTTGACAGCATGTCCTGGCGGCGGATATCGGCGCGGCGTGGCCCCGTCGGTGGCGGAGCCGGCTGCATTTTCTGGCGGGTGGAGGATGTGACCGGCGCTCGGGAGATCGAAAACATCCGACGCCTCGAAGATGCACGCCTTATCGACTACATTGATTACCTTCCTGTTGGTTTCTTCTCGGCCGATGCAGAGGGCGTCATTCGCTACGCCAACCAAACCCTGGCGCGATGGTTGGGGCTGCCGCCGGACCGGTTGATTGGAATGCCGTTTTCCGATTACGTGGCCGACGTAGGTGAGGATAGTCAACTCAGTCTCCGCGACAGCGAGGGACG
>CAJWVP010000059.1 GCA_913048145.1 uncultured Rhodospirillaceae bacterium | reverse complement strand
GGTTGTCGGTCTTGGTTTCGAAGCTCAACCGCCATCCGTCTGGGGGATAGACGAATAGAATCTCTTTTGCCGCGACCTGAGCAATCGAAAGCGCCATCCAAACGGCGGGCATAAGCACGCGCATCCAATTTCCAAAGACGATATCCACGACCCCCAAACAATCAAACGAATTTACAATCCGTCGCGCTCGGTGATGATGGCATGAGTGGAAGCTGGGCACAATTGAGCCTACCCCAGTTGACAGGGTCGCCGATCTTGGTGGAATTCCAGCAACACCTCATCCTTCCCGAGGCCAACTGTAGAAAAAACATGGGTTATCGACCAAAAGCGGTTTCATTGGAGGCGTGCCACCGGCGCTGCCGTGGCCTGGTCACCCGATTGTGCTCAAAAGGGCTATACCTGTGTATTACGCTCAGGGGCTGTTTTGGATGTGCGATTGGGCGCGCCGGCGAATTATTTTGGCCTGATCGACGGCGCCAATATTGTTTTCTACACCAAAACACCTGCCCGCCTGACGTTGAAGCCGCTCAACTGGGTCGACAGGTATCTCCAGTTCACGCGTGCTAAACCCCGTGATCCCCTCGCCTGATCAACCGTCGATCACCACTTGGCTCTGTTGCAGCAGCGTCCACGCAGGGTGCTCTTCGTCACCGGGGTCTTCCTGTTGCACGACGTCAATGGTCGCAGCGGAAAAGATTACTCTCTTGTTTGGCATCCCTGCGTTCGGGGAATGCGACGAGCTGTGCTGGGATGTCGCACACATTGGCAGATCCGTCGTCATCTCACTATATGAGGGCGCCTCCCAAGTATATCGGAATTGGACGACGCGCCTCAACCATGAAGTTTTAGGAATAACACATTGGCCGCACCGTAGGCTCGCGTCTCAAGGACCGTGTAACCAAGCGGTGGATCCCATACCTCGCCCGCGCCGACTTCAACAACCGCCAGGCCGCCGTCGGCAAGCCAGCCCCGCGCTTTTAAAGACCCTAATGCCGGCACGACCAAACCGGCGCCATAGGGCGGGTCCAAAAAGGCTATGGCGCACGGCGCCTGGGCGGCGCGGGGTGGCGGCGCCAACATTGTCGCGTCCATCCTAAGGATGGTCGTCCTTTTCGCCGCGTTAATACCGAGTGCCGAGTTTTTGCGGGCCGCTGATAAGACGGGTCCCGCACTGTCGATTAGTGACACGTGCGCCGCGCCCCGTGACAGCGCTTCGAGCCCCAGGGCGCCGGTCCCGCAAAATAGGTCGACAACACTAGCGCCTTCCAGTTCACCGCCCCAGTCGGCTAAGCCGTGCGCCAAAATGTTGAACAGCGATTCCCGTGTCCGTTCCGACGTTGGCCGCACGTCATGACCTGTCGGCGCGGCCAGGCGTCGACCCCTGAAGGCACCGCCGACAATTCTCATGTCCGAACACTCACCCGACACCCCCCTTGCGAGATTTACGTTTCCTAAGACCTGCGATCTGATCACGCATGACCTTGCCCGTCACCTCGATCACCTGACCGCGGTCCATCTTGCCTAATTGGAAGGGACCGTAGGCGGTCCGGATCAGGCGGGTCACGTTCAGTCCGAGATGCGCCATGACCCGGCGGATCTCGCGGTTCTTGCCTTCCCGAAGCCGCACATCGAGCCAGGCATTGGACTTCTGTTGGCCCTCAAGGCTGGCCTCGATGGCGCCGTAATGCAAACCGTCGACCGTCACTCCGCCCGCGAGTTTTGCTAGCCGGGCCTCATCAACCCGGCCGTGAACCCGAACCCGATACCGCCGGGTCCAGCCGGTTTCTGGCAGTTCTAATTGCCGCGCTAGACCGCCGTCGTTGGTGAGCAGCAGCAGGCCCTCCGATGTGATGTCGAGTCGGCCTACCGTCACGACCCGCGGCAAGTCGCGGGGCAGGCGCTCGAATATGGTCGCCCGGCCTTCGGGGTCGCTGTTCGTGGTCACCAACCCCGGCGGCTTATGATAGCGCCAGAGCCGCGTTTTCTCGATTTCTGGCAGGGGCTGCCCGTCCACCAGGACCGTATCGGCGTCCGTCACGGTCACGGCTGGTGTACTCAGCACCGCACCGTTCATTTGCACCCGGCCGCCACGGATCCAGCGTTCCGCTTCACGTCGCGAACAGAGTCCAGCCCGCGCCAAGATCTTGGCGATTCGCTCGCCTTTTTTAGTGTCATTTTGTTCCGACATGGTCGCACTCTAGCAGCGCATGAGGCCGGAACAAGCGCGCCTTGACGGCACGGCTACGTAGTCCCAGATTTCCCTATGATCGAAACCGATTTTATGACCCAGGCTCTAGCTGAAGCCCGCGCCGCCGAGGTCCGTGGCGAAGTGCCCGTGGGGGCCGTCCTCGTGGAGGCAGCTACCGGAGCTGTTTTGGCGCGGGCCGGCAATCGGGTGGAAGAACTGTCTGATCCCACCGCACACGCTGAGGTTCTGGTCATTCGCGAGGCTGCTGCGGCGCGCTGCGATGTGCGTCTGCCTCAATGCGATTTGTATGTGACGCTGGAACCGTGCGCGCTCTGCGCCACGGCGATCGCTTATGCGCGCCTTCGCAAAGTGGTATTTGGGGCCTATGACCCGAAAGGTGGCGGCGTGGAACACGGGCCGCAAATCTTTGACCAGCCCACAATTCACCACGCGCCCGAGGTGATCGGTGGGGTCATGGAAACGGAATGTGCGGCGATCTTAAAGGTGTTTTTCGCCCAACGCCGCTAGGAAAGGACGAAAACGTCTTCGACGTTTTTCAAACGAACCTGGATACGGCCTGCTGGAATTCTTATGCGCTGATGGAAAAGCTGATTTCGGCGGTTGCCGAAATTTGGCCTAAAGTCCCAAACGGTCCTTCCATCCGTACCAGCCGATCACCCAGGGCAGGAACCACGGATTGCCATTATAGAGAAGCCTCGTCTGCGCTGGGCGGCCGTCGAAGGCGCTTTCCGCGTCTTTGGCGTTGCCGACGATGCGCATGGCGGACTTCTTCGCGAACCAGCGCGCCCAAACGACACCCGAGCCGCAGAAACCGGCGGCGTAATGCACGCCGTCATTGACCACGGACTTCGGCAAGAAGTCGAAGGTGTAGCCCGTGAAGCCCCACCACGAATGGGTAATGCCCACGTTGTTGAGTTCGGGGAATATTTCCACGATGCCCTTGTGCAAGTGTTTGAATTTTTCTTGGGGATCATCCGTGCCGGCGCCGGCGCGGCCGCCGAAGATGATACACGTGCCGTCTGGCGACGGACGATAGTAGTGATAGGTGTTGCGGGTCTCGCCTAACATCCGGCCCTTAGGGATGAGGCGCCGCATGGTCTCGGCCGGGAGCGGCTCCGTGGCGATAATCTGGCTCGGGATTGGCACAATGCGGCGCTGCAGCCAGGGCGTGGTCTTGCCCGTGTAGCCGTTGGTACAGACCAAAAGATCGCGAGCCTTGGTAGTGCCGCGCGATGTGGTGATCAGGAAGCCTTCCGCGTCTTTCACAAACCCTTCCACGTCGGTGACGCCATGCACAGTGACGCCGGCCTCCAGGGCGCGGTCCAGAATCCCCTGGTGAAACAGACCCGGGTGCAGGCCGCCGATATCGGGGCGCACCACGCCGCCGTAGTAAAGTTCCGTGTCGACTTCCTTGTGCTGGTTGGCGCGGGCTACCACTTCCGCGCCCAGGTCTAGGTTCTTGTTCAGGAATTCTGCCTCGCGGGCTAGCCGATCGTAATGCTTCGGCCGGTAGGCGCCGGTGAACCGGCCGGTCATTTTGAAGTGGCAATCAATCTTCTCGTCCTCGATGAAGCGCGCCAAGTCCTCGCGCGCGGCCACCCCCTCGGCGTAGATTCTTTTTGCAGCGTCCTCGCCAAAGGCCGAGACCATGGTTGAGAATTCCATTTTGATATTGCCCGACGCTATGCCGCCGTTGCGGCTGGATGCGCCTTCGCCGGGACGCTGCTTGTCGAAGACCTGTACGTTGCGCCCCGCCCGGGCCAGGATCAACGCCGCCGTCAGACCCGCGAACCCCGCGCCGATGATGGCGACGTCGCAGGTTTGCTGTATCGGTTGCTCGTCCAGGGTCGGCCGGGGCGCGGCCTCCCACCAATAGGGGGTTTCCTTGAAATCCATGGTCAGTGCCGTGCCTCCTTCATCCCGAGTGTCTTCAAACTGCTCTGATCGGCTTTTGAAGGCAAGGGCGCGTTCCGGTTGATGATCCAGGCGGCCATGTCCTTCCAGACGGTGGCAGCCTGAAGGTCCCTCAGCAGCATGTGGAAGCCGCCTTCATAAAGCGCGATGCGGTGGCGATTGGCTGGCAGGGTTTCCAGCATGCGTCGGGTCGGCGCCTTGGGAATGATCTCATCATTTTCGCCATAGAGAATGAGTGTCGGCGTTGTCAGGCCCGGCGCCGCGGCCAAGGCCGCATCCATAAGGTTCACTAGGCCGTAGATGGTGCCGATACGGGTCTGTTTGATGATCAGGGGATCTTGATTAAGGCGGACCAGCATCTCATAGTTGTCGGAAGGAACAATGCCCAATCCGCGCCCCGTCAGGGCCATTTCCGGCGCTAAATGCGCGCCAATCCAAAGCGCCAGACGCTGATACCAAGGCATGGTGGTTCGGCCCCAGATGGCCGGGGCCGCTAGGATTACGCCGTTCACGGGAGGGGCGTTAGGCCCGTTGACGGCCAGCATTGCGACGGCCCCACCCATTGAGGAGCCGTGTAGATAAAGCGGCAGGTCCGGGTGGCGTTTTTTCACGGCGCGGACCGCCTGAACTGCGTCGCGCGCATAGGCTGCGACACCTGCCCAGGTGCCCAGGTTCGGCGCGCCGCCGAACCCGCGCTGGTCATAGGCGTAGGATGCGATCCCGCAGAGTGTCAGGAAATCTCCCGGACCGTCGAAGAAATGGCCGTAATCGTTAAATCCGTGGAGCGCGAGGATCACTGCCCGGGGTTTGCTCACCGGCCGCCAGGTATGGAGAGGCAGGGCCGTGCCGTCGGCGGTAATAAAGGCGGTGTCGGTCAGATGGGGCGTTCCCGTCTCGGGCCCGGGCTCCAGGATGCGCGGTGCGCAGGCTGACAAAAGGCCCACAAGCGTCAGCGCGGCCAGGCCGCACCTCACGTGGAGGCCTGTACCGTCCCGGCCATGTTATCGGCGTGGGTCAGATTGACGAAGATGTCCTCCAGGTCCACCTCGCGGGTGATCACGTCGACGACGCTCAGGCCGGCATCGCTCACGGCGGCCAAAACCTGACCGGCGTTGACCCGGCTTGGCGCGAAGGAAATCTGCAAGGTGCGCGCATCGCGAAGTTCGGTGGCAAAGGCGGTAAGGGCCTTGGGCACCGCATCCAAATCCTGGCCGACGGTGATCACCATCTGTTTTGAATCAAGCCGGCCCAAAAGGTCCGGCGTCTTCTCGCAGGCAATGAGCTGACCGTGGTTGATGATGCCGATGGTGTCGCACATGGCCTCGGCCTCTTCCAGGTAGTGGGTGGTCAGCAGCACCGTCGTACCCGTTGCGTTCAGGGCCTTCACATGGCTCCAGAGCTGGCGGCGCAGGTCCACGTCGACGCCTGCCGACGGCTCATCCAGGATCAGTACCGGCGGTGAATGGACCATGGCCTTGCCCACCAGGAGCCGTCGGCGCATGCCGCCCGACAATGAACGGGCATAGGCGTTCGCCTTGTCCGCCAGGCCGACGGCTTCTAAAATCTCGTCGGTGCGCCGGGCCTTTTCGGGGATTCCAAACAGTCCGGCCTGCAGGTCGAGGACCTCGCGCGGCGTGAAGAAAGCGTCCAAGTTCAGTTCTTGGGGCACCACGCCGATACAGCGCCGGGCTGCTCGCATATCGTCGATGATGTCGTAACCCCAAACCTTCGCCTCGCCGGCCGTTTTCACGACCAGGCCGGCCAGGATGTTGATGAAGGTGGACTTGCCCGCCCCGTTCGGCCCCAGCAAGGCAAAGAAAGAGCCTTTCGGAATGGTCAGATTTATTTCCTTCAGGGCCTCCTTGGATGCGGATTTCCCGCTTGAGACATAGATTTTATTGAGGCCACGGACCTCCACGGCATTATCAGGATCTGTGGTCGGCTGGAAGAAGCGCATGACCACGCACATGCGCCTGCGGATGATCCCCTGTCAAGGTGCGCTAAAAAGTTACCTTGTCCGAAAGCAAATCTCGCCGCTTCGGCCTTTCATGGTGCGTCCAGCGGATGTAACGAGAGGAAAGCCCATGTTTGCCCTGATTATCGTTCCAGTTACTCTGTTCTGGTCGGCCGAAAACAGCGTGTTCCTGAGCAAGGTTACGGATGCGCCCTGGGAATTCGCCGGCTATACGGAAAGGGCGCCCGACCCAGCTGTCGAAACCACCACCGCCCTAACCATGTAGATGGATGGCCAGACCTTCATCCTGTTCAAGCAGATGTTTCAGCCGCCAGCCGTGGCCCACAATGCCATGCCTAAACAGACGGTGACGGCGAGTCGTTAATGTACGCCGAAGTCGCAAACGGGGATGGATGCATGATCGATCATGTCAACTGATCCGGCCCAGATCATTCACGGACACGGACCAGGTCCGGCGCGGAGTGCCTCTCCGTCGATGCGTCCAACCGGCATGATGCCACCAGCTATCGACGTGATGAACGCCTCGTCCGTGACCTTCAGATCGCCGATAGCCAGCGGCGCCGGTTCCGCCTTTATCTGCAATTCGGCCAACAGCTCAAGCGCTGTGCGCCGGGTGATTCCCTTCAGGACGCCGTGGTTTGGCGTGATTGCCCGGCCATCCTTCACGGCGAAGATGTTGAAGCCGGGACCCTCGGTCAAATGACCGGCGCCGTCCACCAACAAGGTGTTTTCGCTCCCCGCATCTCAGGTCTCGTGCAGCCCAACGATCAGGTCGAACCAGTGATAGTTTTTGATGGTTGGGTGGACGGGTTCAGGTTGTATACGCGGGATCGCAAAGGCAATGAAGGTGTTGACCGCATCTCGGGGGTCGCGGCTGAAGGTGAGGCACACGCCGCGGGTTAGGATCATCTCAACATAGGCCGTGTCCAGCTCGGCCCGGCGTACGTATTTGGCCAAGATGGCGCGAAGTTGATCGTGGTCGAAGGGCAGAGCCAGACGCAGCTTGTTGATGTCAGCCTGGAACCGGGCAATGTGGGTGTCCAATCGAAAGAACCGGCCATGCCATACCTGCGCCACGTCGTAGGTGGCGTCGGAGCGCAACATACCCCAATCAAGGACGGGGGATTTTGCTTCCGCCATGGGAAAAAAGTTGCCGGCCATTTAGGCGCAACCGGGCGGGGAGGTGAGATCAATTCCGGCGTTTAGCATCCTAGTGGGCTTCGTCCCAGCTCATGCCTGTGCCTGCATCCACCACCAACGGTACGTCCAAATGCGCCGCCCCTTCCATGGCCGCTCTGACCACATTTATGGTGTCTTTGGCCTCCGCCTTGGGCACCTCGAATATCAGTTCGTCATGCACCTGCAGGAGCATCTGGGCCTTAAGACCGGCGTTTGTGAGCGCACCGGGCACCTGGATCATAGCGCGTTTAATAATGTCGGCGGCACCGCCCTGGATCGGCGCGTTGATGGCGGCCCTTTCGGCGAAGCCCCGCATGTTGGGGTTGCGGTCGTTGATGCCTTTGGTGTGGCATTTGCGTCCAAAGAGCGTGGTTACGAAGCCTTCCTCGCGAGCCTGGGTCTTGGTGCGTTCCATGTAGGCCTTGATGCCAGGATACTTGTCGAAGTAGGCATCGATGTAGGCCTTCGCCTCGCCGTTGGGTATGCCCAGCTGTCGCGCCAGGCCGAAGGCAGAGATGCCGTAGATGATGCCGAAGTTGATGGCTTTTGCCTTCCGCCGTGTCATCGGGTCCATGCCCTCAATGGGTTCGCCGAAGACCTGGGAGGCCGTAAGCGCGTGGATGTCCTGGCCATCATGAAAGGCCTGCTTCAAGGCGTCGATGCCAGCCACGTGGGCAAGAATTCGGAGTTCGATCTGGGAATAGTCGGCTGAGACCAACACGTGGTCCTTCTCCGGCACGAAGGCTTTGCGGATCTTGCGGCCTTCCACTGTGCGCACCGGGATATTCTGCAGGTTTGGGTCCGTCGACGCGAGCCGTCCGGTCGACGTGGCCGCCTGGCTGTAGGAGGTGTGCACGCGGCCTGTCTGCGGATTGATGGCCGCCGTCAAGGCATCCGTGTAGGTACTCTTGAGTTTGGAGAGTTGGCGGAACTCTAAGATGGTCTTTGGCAGGTCATGGCCCTCCGCGGCCAGGCCTTCCAGTACATCGGCGCCGGTAGAATATGCCCCGGTCTTACCTTTCTTGCCACCCTCGATCCCCATCTCATCGAACAGGATCTCACCTAGTTGTTTCGGCGAGCCAACGTTGAACTCCCGACCGGCCAGCTTGTGGGCATCTTCTTCCAGGCCGACCATACGCTTGCCAAAGTCATCTGAGAGGCGCTTCAGTTCCTGGGCGTCGACCTTGACACCTTGGCGTTCCATGGCCTCTAGGATGGGGACCAAGGGGCGCTCTAAGGTCTCGTAAACTGTCACCATATGTTCCTGGGCCAAGCGCGGCTTGAGCGCCTTGTGCAGCCGAAGCGTAATGTCTGCGTCCTCGGCGGCGTAATCGAGGGCCTTGTCCAGCGCCACGCGATCGAAGGTGATCTGCGACTTCCCGGTGCCGGCCACATCCTTGAATTTTATCGTCTCGACGCCCAGCGCGTCACGGGCCAGTTCGTCCATGCCGTGGCCGTGCAGACCGCCCTCCAGAACGTAGGAGATCAGCATAGTGTCGTCGACGGGAGCAACATCGATGCCGTAGCGTAACAACACCTGTTTGTCGTACTTGATGTTCTGGCCAATTTTCAGGACCGCTGGGTCCTCTAACAGGGGCCTGAGCAGGCCTAGGGCCTGGTCCATGCCTACCTGTTGCGGTGAGGGCGCGCTTTCGGCCTCGCACAAAAGATCGCCCGTGATGCCGGCGTCGGCAGCCTTGTGTCCGAGTGGGACGTAGCACGCCCGACCAGGCGTCACTGCGAGCGACACGCCCACCAGTTCCGCCTGCATGGAATTAAGACTGGTCGTTTCTGTGTCCACCGCCACCGCACCGGCCTCGTCCGCCTCGGCGATCCAGGCCTTCAGGGCGTCCTCCGTCTGGACCAGTTCATAGGAGACCTCGTCCAACGCCGCATTGCCGCTGCCGCCCGCAACCCTGTCGCCGGGTTCCACGCCCAGGCGCGCCTCCATGGTGGACACCAGGGAGCGAAATTTCTGTTCCCTTAGGAACGGCAACAACACGTTTGGATCCGGTGATTTGACGGCGAAGCTCTCCCAGGCCTCGGTAACAGGCACGTTTTGATCTAGGCGCACCAGCTCGCGCGAGATGCGGGCCATGTCGGCCTGTTCGATGAGCCGCTCGCGGCGTTTCGGCTGTTTGATTTCCTCAGCGTTGGCCAAGAGCGAATCCAGATCGCCGTATTCGTTGATCAACTGGGCTGCCGTTTTTACGCCGATACCCTGGACGCCGGGGACGTTGTCGGTGCTGTCACCGGCGAGCGACTGCACGTCGACAACCCGATCCGGCCCGACGCCGAACTTCTCCACCACCTGTTCGTGGCCAATGACCCGGTTCTTCATGGCGTCCAACATGGTGACCTTGTCGGTGACCAGCTGCATGAGGTCCTTGTCGGAGGATACGATGGTAACCTCCGCGCCGGCCTCGGCGGCCTGGCGGGCGTAGGTAGCGATTAGGTCATCGGCCTCAAAACCATCCATGTCGATGGCCGGGACGTTCATGGCCTCGGTGGCGTTGCGGACTAGCTGAAACTGTGGGATCAGCTCGTCCGGTGGTGGCGGCCGATTCGCCTTATAGTCGGCGTAGATCTTGGAGCGAAAGGTCTTGCGCGCGCGGTCAAAAATCACGGCGATGTAATCTGCGTCTGTGTCGTCGATCAGCTTCATGACCATTTTCGTGAACCCGAAAACGGCATTCACCGGCGTCCCGTCGTCCCGGGTCATGGGTGGCAGCGCATGGAAGGCGCGGAACAGGAAGCCCGATCCATCGATGAGGAATAAGTGTTTAGGCTGGTCTGTCATGATGGCTCCCGTGGGTGCGACGGCGATGTATCGCCGGTGGCGAAAGGCCGGTCCGTTTGGGCCGTGGGGACCAGAATACTCCCTTCCGGCTTCCTGATCGAGCCGGAATAAAACAGAAATATAGCGAGTTATCTCCTATTAACGGGTCCGTGGCGCTTCTCCCACGAAGTCCGAATTTTCAACCTTCTTACGGCACCGCGAGGGTGATCTCGGAGCCCCATCAAGGCGCTTACCTGCATGATGGCCACCAGCGAACACTGGGAGCTAGTCGAGCCGAAAAAGCCGAGTTTCCGCCACCAAAGGACGGCTGTGTTCACTAAGAAGAGGAAGCGTGCGATCTTAGTCCCCGGCGTCGACCACCGTGCCTTCTTTAAACACGAACCGGCGCGAGCAGTAGGGGCAGATAACTTCGTTGGCTGCGCCCATCTCCAGATAGATCTTCGGATGTCCCAGGGCGCCGCCACCGCCATCACAGGCAACGCGCTTCTTCTCAACTTCGATGACTTCGGGGGCGGACATGTTTGGGCCTCGTTTGTGGGCGGTCGCTGATCACGTGAATGATAGCCTAGCGGGCCGGGGGATCAATGGCCGAATGCATCCCGGTAACGCAACCTTAACGTCCAAGCCGCCATGCATTCGCTGGAAAAGAAATTCAATCTCTCGTCGTCCAGAACGGAGGGACCGCATGCCTCGCGAAACGCGCAAGCTTCTCTTTGATTCCCACGAACTCGAAGCCGCCGCCTTGGGCCATTGCCGCGGCGAAGGTATCGCCCTGCCCAGCGGTCGCCCCGGCGCCCTGACGGTGGGCACCGGACCTGCCGTCGCGCTTCGGCGACGATGAAGTGCATCTGGACCAGCGTCAGTTGGGCGCGGCGCATCCGCTAGGCTGTCGCGGCCTTCTTCTTCCGTTTCTTAAGATACGGCACCAGCCGCGTGCCAAGAAGGGCCGCCAGGATGCCCGCGTAGATGAATGGTTCAATCTGGAAACCCTTGCGCATCATGATGAAATGGATGACCGCCATGATCCCGGCCAGGTATACGC
>CAJWVP010000058.1 GCA_913048145.1 uncultured Rhodospirillaceae bacterium | reverse complement strand
GCCTGCCCGGCGGGGCTGTCTGTGGCCGACGCGATATCATGCAACTGTTGGATTTTGAGGCCGCTGAGTTCCATGGGTTCCAAAAAATTCCGCACCAAGGGACTTTTAACGCCAATCCCCTATCAGCCGCGACGGGTGTTGAGATGTTGGCCCGCGTGGCAGAGACGGAAGTATCCGAACAGGCCAATGAGCAGGGCCGTAAGCTCATGGCCGCCTGCAATAAGGCGTTCGCCACGTCGGACCTGGCGTGGGCCGCCTACGGCAACGGCTCCAGCGTGTATATTTTTACCAATCCGGATAGATTGGATATTGATCCTGAGAACTTCGATGCCTTGGCGTATCCCATGCCAGTCATGGAGCGGGCCTCCAATCATGCTGCGAAGGACCTGTTCCGACTGGCTATGCTGGTGAATGGAATTGATTTCAACTCGAAGCCGGGTGCCATCGTGTCATCGGTGCACACCGACGAAGATATCGCTGCCACCGCGGATGCGGTGAGCGCGTCGATTGCCATGCTTCGCGAAGAGGGACACGTGTAGGTTGCTGGTCGATAGATTATTCAAAAAGTTGCCGTCTATCCTACCTCTTTCCACTCCGGCTTATGTTTTGCTGAAAGAACGAGGCTAAGAAGGGAAATTCATGCGCTTGATGGCGTGCTCCGGTATGATCGGCTACGGCTTTACGGAAGTGGGACTCCGGCGTGGACTTGAGATGGGCGTTCGGATGATCGGCTGCGATGCAGGTTCCATGGATCCTGGGCCTTACTACTTAGGAACGGCAACGCCGTTCGTATCCGAGACGGCAACGCGGCGTGACCTGGGCTTAATGTTGCGGGGCGCGCGGGAATTTGATGTTCCCATGATCATCGGCTCGGCCGGGGGAGGCGGAAGTGATGCGCAGTTGGCATGGACCGTCAGTCTTATTGAAGACCTTGCGCGGCAGCACGGGTTGTCATTCAAGATGGCGATCATCAAGGCCGAGCCGGCGCGTGCCTATCTCAACCGTCATGTAACGGCTGGACGTACGGCGCCTCTTGGACCGATAGAGGAATTGACTACAGACACAGTCGATCGGGCGGCACGTATTGTCGCCATGATGGGGGTAGAGCCGCTTCAGAACGCTCTAAACGCGGGCGCGGACGTAATTATTGCTGGGCGGTGTTCAGACGCTGCCATCTATGCTGCGCTGCCGCTGATGCACGGACATGATGCAGGGCTAGCCTGGCATTTGGGAAAGATTATTGAGTGCGGAGCCCAAGTGATCGAGCCCCGCGCTGGCCAGGACTGCATTATTGGAACGCTAAACGACGATGGGTTCCATGTGGAGCCCGGACATCCTGATAAAATTTGTACGAAGACCCGCGTTGCTGCCCATACCCTCTATGAAAATCCATCACCCCACGAGTTGAAGGAGCCGTCGGGCGTGTTGGATTCGTCTCACTGCACCTTCACTCAGGTGGATCCGCGAACCGTTCATGTCACTGGCAGTCGCTTCAAGCCAACTGAAGCGTATACAGTGAAGCTGGAAGGTGTTCGGCGGGCCGGGTTCCGATCTATTTTTATTGCTGGTGTGCGCGATCCTGTGCTGACGGCGGGATTTGCCGATTTTGCGGCGGCCTGCGAGGCCCGGACCCGTGATCAGGCGCGCAGCCTAAAGATCGACGACGATGCATATACGGTCGCCTTTCGGACATACGGTGCTGGCGCCGTTATGGGTGATCGGGAATTTGCCGCGCTGAACCTAGCACCAACAGAACTATGCATCATTGGAGAAGTGATTGCCGATGACGAGGCCACGAGCCGTGCGGTTTTGGCGAAGGCACGATACGCTCTCCTGCATACGGACTTCGATGGCAGGTTGTGCATATCTGGCAACCTGGCTTTTCCGTTTTCGCCGTCCGACATTTCCGTAGGCGAGGTTTTTGACTTTTCTATCTGGCATACACTTGAACTTGATGACCCGCTTGAACCGTTTCCAGTTACCTACCAGGAAATTACGTCGTGACCCGCCGTAAGCTTAAGGATGTGGCTAGTGTTATCCGTTCGAAGAACGCGGGGCCGCTGCTGTTGACCTTGGATGTGATCCTACCGGACCAGGCGGCTTTTGATCAGGTGGTCGCCGCCGGCGTACTTGCGCCGGCGCGCATGGCGGAACTCTACCGAGTATCCCACAACGAAGTCAGCGTCATCCCCTACGCCCAAGCCCTAGCAATCAAGATTACACTTCCACGCCGGCATCGTTCTGGTGGACCGTCAGATTCCGACGTATACGGTGCGCAACAGCACGTTCCTTTGTTTGACCTTAAGATTTAATCACCGAATATGGCGCCCATGAGCGACGTATTGCAAACCCTCCTTAATCTTCTTGATTTGGAAGTTCTGGAAGCTGACTTGTTCCGTGGTCACGGACCTAAGTCGGATCGACCTCGAGTTTTTGGCGGGCATGTCATCGGTCAGGCCCTCGTGGCTGCCAGTCGAACGGTGGAAGGGCGCCGGCCGCATTCGCTACACGCTTACTTCATGCGTCCTGGCGACCCTAGCGTACCTATCATTTACGATGTGGACCTTTTGCGGGACGGACGCAGCTTTGCGACGCGGAACGTTGTGGCGCGTCAGCATGGTCGGCCTATCTATCAGATGGCCGTTTCGTTCATGACGGCTGAAGACCATTTCGATCATCAGGCTGAAATGCCAGACGTGCCCGGCCCCAATGAGCTGCCGCCGGAGAAGGAACGTCGCGCGGCCCTAGTGCACCTGTTACCGAAGGCGGATCAGCAACGGTTCCTGTCCGAACGCGCCATCGAAATCCGACCTATCGACGCACCGCCGCCGCCAACCCACGAACCATGCGAACCGGTGAGGCGATACTGGGCCAGGACCTTAAAACCTTTACCTGCCGACTTCACCGAACACGATTGCGTGCTGGCTTATGCCTCCGATATGACGATAGCCGAAACGGCCCTCGCACCGCACGGGCAGACCTGGTACTCGGATGAAATCGTCACCGCAAGTCTGGATCATTCCATGTGGTTCCACCGCGACTTCCGGGCCGACGAATGGCTATTGTTTGACCAATGGGCCCCTAGCGCAATGGGAGGGCGCGGGCTCAACTTTGGCAATATCTTTACCGAGGACGGCCGCCTTGTCGCATCGATGACCCAAGAAGGCATGATCCGGAGACGGGGAGACGCCTAGGCAGCCTCTTCGATAAGCGTTTCAGTACCATCCTTCAAGTGATAGATGACGCCCTGCGGCACGGGCAGAGAGAGGATTTCTTCCGGGTCAAGTTCTCGACATTGACCACGAATGAAACGTCCGATCATGCCGTGGCTCACAGCAAGCACTGGGCGGTCAGTCGGGACGTCGGTAATCCAATCTGCGGCGCGGGCTTGAAGCATGGGGCCGTTTTCGCCGCCGCCGGGAATTTGGTAATTCCAGACATCAGCCTTGTAGGCAGCGACCTCTTCGGGCCAGCGCTTGCTGACCTCGGCGCGGGTCCAGGTCTGCCAATGGCCGCAATGCAGTTCCTGAATACGGTTGTCAGTGATGATCTGGGCGGCATCAATCCCACCCGACTGACAAATCAGCACCGCTGTTTGCCGGCACCGACCAAGCGGAGAGCAGTAGAAAGGCATGATGCCACGTTCATCAAAGATCTGGCGCGCCAAGCGGCCGACGGCGCGGGCCTGATCCTGGCCGTTCTCAGTCAGCGGCGCGTCCAGTTGACCCTGGTAATGGCCGGAGCGGTTCCAAACGGTCTCGCCATGGCGGACCAGGAAAATCTCGGGATGGGGCATGAAGTCTTGTCCTAACGGCCGGCGGCGTATCCTTGCATGAGGCGCGGGTTGGCGGCGGCCTTCAGTAGTTCACCGTCGCGGGCACAAGCTGAGACCCGACCCAACGCCCAGTCGCCCTCTACGTACAGGCGATGGCCGCGTGCCTCAAGGGCGTCGAGCACATTGTCATCAAAACGTCCTTCAATTTTCACGCCAGCAGGGTCCCACTCGCGTGGATAGAAAGAACTAGGGCAGTGGTTGGAATGAAAATTCGGCGCGTCGATGGCTTCCTGCAGGTTCATGCCGTGGTGCACGTGACGGAGAAACATGTGCAGCGGCCATTGGTCTTGTTGGTCGCCGCCGGGTGTGCCGAAGGCCAGATAGGGGGTGCCATCCCGAAGCGCAATGGACGGAGACAAGGTAATGCGCGGGCGTTTGCCGGGCGCAATGCAACCGGGGTGCCCTTCATCTATCCAAAACATTTGCCCTCGGGTTGACAGGCAAAATCCAAATTCGGGAATCACCGGTGACGACGATAGCCAACCACCGCTGGGCGTTGCCGCGACCATGTTGCCCCATTTGTCGATGACGTCGAGATGGCATGTGTCGCCGCGCGCCTGGCCCATCTGGGTGATGAACATGTTGTCGTATTCGTGCGCTTTTGGCGACTGGCCACCCAAGGTGGCACCCTTATCAATTAGAAGGGGTTTTTGGCCGTAACCATCGACGGTGCCGGCGCGGAAATCACGGTTTGCCGTTTCACTGACCAGGGCGCGGCGTTCGTCGTTATACGCATCCGATAGGAGCGTTTCTAAGGGTACGTCGACGAAGTTAGGGTCGCCGTAATAAGTCTCGCGATCGGCGAGGGCGAGCTTTGCGCATTCAACGATGATGTGAACGAACTCCGTGCCGCATGGATCGATGGCGGCGATGTCGAAACCTTTCAACAGGGCTAGTTGTTGCAGCATCACCGGGCCCTGTGTCCACGGACCAGGCTTGCAGATTGTGTGGGTGTGTCCGCCGGCGGAATAGTCATAGGTGACGGGCTCTTCATAGTTAGCTTCGAACCCAGCCAAGTCTTCGGTCTCAAGAAGGCCGCCGTGCGGCATACCGGAGGTATCCATAAATTCATGGGTGCGACAGAATGCACCCATGATCTCGGCGACAAAGCCCTGATACCAGGTCCGCCGGGCCGCCTCGATCTGGGCGTTGCGGTCGCTTGCCGACCCCGCCTCTTTCAAAACCCGTTCGTAGGTTTCTGCGAGCGCAGGATTGCGAAACAGGCTACCCGATTTAGGGCCTTTACCATCCTGTAGATAGAGTGCCGCCGAGGTTGGCCATTCAGTCTTAAAAAATGGACTGACGAGGTCAATGGCGTCGGCACAGGTGGGAGCGATGGCAAAACCGTTGCGGGCGTAGCCGATGGCGTACTCCAGAACCTGGTGTGGGCTAAAGGTCCCATGATCACGAAGCAACTTCATCCAGGCGTCGAAAGCTCCGGGAACGACAACTGGTAGGAGACCGGTTCCGGGAATACGATCCAGTCCCAGGTCGCGGAAGGCCCTGGGCGTGGCTTTCTCCGGCGCCGTGCCGATGCCGCTTAAGGCGTGGACTTGGTCTTCGTTGGCCGTTCGAAATAGCACCGGAACCTCGCCAGCTGGGCCGTTCATATGAGGCTCCACCACCTGAAGGGCGAATCCCATGGCGACTGCGGCGTCAAAGGCATTGCCGCCGCGTTCGAGCACAGACATGCCAGCTGCGGTAGCTAGCCAATGGGTGGACGCACAGACCCCGAAGGTTCCGCGAATTTCCGGTCGTGTGGTGAAGGCTGTCATGGCGAATGCATCCTAACGGATGGTGACGCGCCGGGCGCGACGCGCTGTTTCATTCCCTAATACCCAATGGCACAGCCGTCCTTGCGGGGCTCAGAGCCGCCTGTGAGAATGCCGCGGTCCCAGTCGATCCAGATGGCTTGCGATCCACCGATGGGTTTGGCTGGACGGACCGGCACGTGACCGAGCTTCTTTAAACCTTCCACGGTTTCTTCCGGAACAGTGCCTTCCATTTCCACGTTCCGGGTGCCCGAGATGGGGAAAATGCGCGGCATGTCCTGGGCTTCCTGGATGTCTTTGCCAAAGTCAAAGAACTTACTCAGCAGGTGCATATGGCCAAAAGATTGATAGTGCCCGCCCATGACGCCAAAGGGCATTTCTGCCTTGCCGTCCTTAGTGACCATACCGGGAATAATGGTGTGAAGGGGACGCTTGTTTGGCGCGATGCAGTTTCGATGCCCTGGTTCGATTACGAATCCTTGGGCCCGGTTGGTAAAAGTAACGCCGGAATTGGGCGCCATAATACCGGCGCCAAAATTGTGAAAGAGCGTATTGATAAACGAACATGCATTCCGGTCTTTGTCGACGACCGAGATGTAGACCGTGTCCTGGTGTTTCGGAAGTGAGACAGGTGGCAGTGTATCCATGCCGCTGTCGGGGTCAATTTGAGCGCGTAGCGTATCGGCGTGGGCATCGGATAACAGGAGATCGACGGGGACGTTGGCCTGTAATGGGTCGGCGACAAAAATGTTTCGGTCCTGATAGGCGAGGCGACCGGCCTCGATCTCTTGGTGTAGGCGTTTAACCGAAAGTGGGTCGACGCCGTCCGTGTCGAACCCACTCATGATATTGAGCAAAAGAAGTGCGATTACGCCCTGACCGTTCGGTGGACATTCCCAGACAGTATGACCCCGGAAGTCTGTGGAGATGGGGGTGACGTAATCACCGACGGAATTGGCGAAATCTTTCATAGTGTGCAGGCCACCGAGGCTTTGCAGATAGCTCACCATGTCCTCGGCCAGTTCACCTGTGTAGAAGGCTTCGCGACCATTGTCGGCGACCATCTGTAGGGTTCGGGCCAATTCCGGCTGGTGGTGAATGTCGCCAACCTTCGGTGTGTCTCCATTCGGCATGAAGACGCGCGTCAGGTTTGGGTCTCCCTGTATGAGGGATTGTGCCATAGCGAAGTCGACGCTGACCCGCGAAGACACGGGATAGCCGTCTCGGGCGTAGGTAATTGCTGGCTCCAGCACCTCCCCTAAATCCATGGAGCCGTGGTCGCGGTTGAGCTGGCACCAGGCATCCATCGCTGCCGGCACGGTGACCGCATGTGGGGATTGTTGCTCGATATTGGTGATACCTTGTTTCATGTACCATTCCGCTGTGGCGGCGCCCGGCGCGCGTCCAGAACCGTTGAAGGCGACCAGTTCATCGGAGCCTTCTGGGGCATAGATGCAGAAACAGTCGCCGCCAATGCCCGTCGATTCTGGTTCCACCACGCATTGCACGGCGCAAGCCGTGATGGCCGCGTCCATAGCGTTGCCGCCCCTTTGCAAGATTGAGATGGCGGCCATGGTCGAAAGTGTGTGCGATGTTGCGGCCATCCCGTTCAGGCCGTGGGCTGGAGACCTGCCGGGAAGTTCAAGGTTGCGCATGGATGGGGTCTCCCTCTCGCGTCAATGGGGGCTGGCGAACGGCTAGAAACGTGTTCACCACGACCCCCTCTTGCTGTCCGACACGCGGGTCAGCGACATTTGATACCGATATTGATCCGGCCGATAATGACCGACGATGTATTCGAGAACCCTGTCATCGGTGTCGAAGACCTTGCGGCTGGTTCTATGCACTGGTGAGCCAGGGAAGACCTCCAGGCCTGCCGCTTTGGCCGCGTATATTCAGTGTTTCCGTGTTAATCATGCCTCAGTTTGACTCCTGATAAAAATAGCAAAGTTCGAATCAACAAAGACCGAATGATCTAGATTATGTCTGTTTTGGGCAAGGATGGTTTGTCTCACTATATTTCAAGTTAATGTAATTTGGCCGTGGTAGGGTGATAAAAAATTCGAAATTACCTTGGAAGCGTGCCATGCCTGTGGCCAAATATAGGTTCAGATAAGGCCAGTCCAATTGGTAGGGGTGAGCCCACCATAAGACGGCAGTGGATAATGAGGGAGGAACTCATGAAATTCAAAACATTGGCGATTTCCGCCGTTTCCGCCTTGGCATTCGCCGGGGTAACGTCCATCGGTGTCGTGTCTTCGAGCACGACAGCCCAAGCAGCACCGAACATTCCCTGCAAGACCGCGAAACTTATTGTACCGTGGAAAGCCGGTGGTGGCACGCATGTGCTGTTTTCAATCTATGAGAAAACCATCGCCGAAATGGGCCTGACGCCGAAGCTGAAGGTAGTGACTGTTCCCGGTCAGGGGGGCAACAAGGGGGCCAAGGAGGCAGCCAAGGCGAAGCCCGATGGCTGTACGCTGTTTGCCATACACCAGAGCGCCTTCACCAGCCACCTGAATGGCCGCATCGACTTTCATTACGACCGGTTTGATCCGGTTGCGCAGCTCACCAACACACCGGACATTATCGGTGCGTCCGCGAAAGCGCCGTGGAAGAACTTCAAAGAATTCATGGCCGGTGTAAAGTCAGCCCCTGGCACCGTGCCAACGGGTGCGACCTTTGGTTCAACCTCGCAGTTCACGTGGCTTCTGCTTGAGAAGAAGACCGGCATGAAGTTCAAGTTTGTTCCCTTTGACGGCACTCGCCAGCGGATGACCGCGCTGCTTTCGGGAGCCATCACATTGGGTGGCCTGAATGTCGCGTCTGGACGGAAGTACATCGAATCGGGTGAACTTAAAGCCTACGCTATCGCCGCGGATAAGCGCGACCCGGCGTTGCCAAATCTCCCGACCCTGAAAGAACAAGGCGTCGACATGACCTTCTCCTTGATCCGTGGCGTCGTGGCGCCGAAGGGAACGCCGAAGGATGCGATCAACCACTGGGCGCAGCTACTGAAGAAGGCTTCCGAGAACAAAGGCCTGTTAAAACAGATGAAAGCCAAGGGCACCGGCATCAATTGGATCGGGCCCGACGAGTACCAAAAATGGATTGATAGGTCCTTCGCCGAATTTAAGGGCATCGCCGACGAGATGGGTTGGGGTAAATAAGCCCTTATGCCATCCGATAGATTTTGGGCCCGGAGCTATTCGCTTCGGGCCCATGTTCTATGTGTATATCATTTGCGGATTTCTGAGGAACAGTCTCATGGCTCGCCTGAATCGTGACGCTATCGTTGCCATAGTCCTGCTGCTATTTTGCGGTGTATTCATCTGGGCGAGCTTTGATATTCGGACACCCGATTATGGTGTCTTGAAGCCCTCCACATGGCCCCAGGTGATCCTGGGGGTGATGACCCTTCTTTGCTTTATATATCTTATTCAGTCCGTGAAGGCGGGCTCCGACAAAGAACTTGCGGAGCCGACCCATGAGCCGGGTCTAGTAGGTTTTTTTAAACATTGGCAGAACCCTATAAAATGCTTCGTTATGTTTTTTATATTTCTCTATTCGCTACCCATACTTGGCATGCTCATCGGGGGCGTGTCGTTTGTGTTCGTGTTGATGACTTTGCTTGGCGGCTGGGCGCCTCGGCAATTGATGACTCATGCGATTATCTCCGTATGTGCCGTTGGTTCCATGTGGAGCCTGTTCACCTTTGGGCTTGAGGTCATGCTTCCAGAGGGCGTGATCTACAATCCCTACGCAAATTAGGACGGGCTTATGGTTGAATATCTCTCAGAAGCTTATGGTCACTTCGCTGCCGCCTTGGACGGGCTGTGGATCTGGAAAACGATGCTGCTGATGGCCGTCGGTGTTGCCGGTGGACTGATCGCTGGCGCCATTCCGGGCTTCACTATTGCCATGGCGGTGGTCCTGACCTTGCCGTTTACCTTCTCCATGCCGCCAGAGCAAGGCGTCGCAACCATGGTCAGTGTTATGGTGGGAGGTCTATCAGGTGGCTTAATGGCGGGGATCCTTACTGGCATACCCGGAACTCCCTCATCAGTGGCAACAACGTTTGACGGCTTTCCTATGGCCCGAGGTGGTAATCCGGGCCTGGCGTTGGGCTTAGGTGTGTGGTCGTCTTTCTTCGGTGGTATCTTCTCTGCTATTTGTCTGATGACCCTGGCACCGCAGCTCGCACGCGTTGGACTGGAATTCCAGCCCTGGGACTTCTTCATGTTGGTTATGTTCGCGCTGACCATCACCGCTAGCCTTGCCGGCAAGCACTTGGTTAAAGGTCTGATTGCCGGTGCCTTAGGCCTTCTCGTGCGCACTGTTGGTGAAGATGAGGCGGCTGGCATGGCACGCTTTGATTTTGGATCTGAAGCTCTTTTGTCGGGCTTTGACTTTATTGCAGTACTGATTGGCCTATTTGCCTTCTCGCAATTGTTGAGCGACGTTCGCGACCCGGACAAGGCAATCAAGTCGCTGTCGGAACAGGGAACCGTGAAGGCACGGATCGACCATTTTGGAGCGTTGAGAGAAATCTCCAAGCGCTGGCTTGTCGTGGTCCGATCAGCAACTATCGGTGTATTCACAGGTATTTTGCCGGGTGCTGGGGGCTCAGTCGCCAACATTCTGGCGTATGACCAGGCGAAGAAGGCGTCGAAAGAACCTGGGAAGTTTGGCTCTGGTACGCCAGAGGGAATAATTGCACCGGAGAGCTCCAACAACGCGGTTGAAGGGGGAGCCCTCATAACTCTGATTGGCCTAGGTATTCCTGGTGACGTGACTGCAGCAGTCATGCTGGGTGCATTGTTAATTCACGACGTGGTTCCTAGCCCGACATTCATCTCCGATGAGCCAGTTTTGGTCTATTCAATTTTTACCGCGTTCTTCATCGCCACATTCATGATGATCTTTTTTCAGTCGTTCATGCTGCGTGTGTTTGTTCTGGTTACGCGCATCCGTATGTACATGCTGGCGTGCGTAATTCTCGGTTTCTGCGGCATTGGCGTATTTGCGCTTAACAATGTGACATTCGATCTATGGAGTCTTCTTTGGTTCGGGATTTTGGGCTTTATTATGCGTCAGTTTGGGTTCCCTTTGGCACCGATGATCCTGGGCGTGGTACTGGGTAATATAGCGGAGTTGAATTTGGCCCGTGCACTGGCTATTACGCCCGATCTCACGCCGTTCTTCACCCGGCCTTGGTCCTTGTTCTTTTTCATCATTGCACTGTTCTCGGCTGTCTTTCCGGTGTTTCAACAACATCGCGGCAGGAAGACTTGGACCTTACTCTACATGCCCCTTGCGTGCTTCGCGGCTTCTATACCGCTCTACATGATGGGCGGCGTGCCGCGTCCTATCATCGCGACCATCGTTGTCGCCTTTGGCGCATGGACGCTGTTTCGGCGCTGGAAGTCGGGTTGGGCCCTGGATGAAACGCTTTCCCAAGAACGGGCTTATGCCGAGGGCTGAGCAAAAACCGCCATAAACGTATTCGCTGATAGGCCGCATAGACGTTATTGGTTTTCTAAAAAAGAT
>CAJWVP010000057.1 GCA_913048145.1 uncultured Rhodospirillaceae bacterium | reverse complement strand
ACCCGTGCTGTTCTGGCGGAACTGGACTATACTGACGCCGAGATCGAAGAGATGGCGGCCAACAGCGTCATCGGGTTGTGAGCTAATCAGTTGTTCGTGAAACAAAGGTCTGTTGATCGGCATCGGCGACCGTGTTCGCGTGAGCGCATCCCCTAGCAAGGACATCCACCATGTCGAACGCCTTCCGCGAAGTCCTGTCCGTCCGAAACTCGGACTTTCCGTTACCCGACCAAGTTACGATCTCGGGCGCCGATCCCGTGTTATCCACAAGGTTCCGTATTGGCGAAACCTGTGCGGCGGTCTTAGCCGGCATCGGTGTCGCCGTGTCTGATATTTGGGCGCAACGAACCGGGCGGCGCCAGAACGTATCCATCAATGTTCGTCATGCCGCCGCGGCCTTACGTAGCACCGGCTATGCCCTGCGCCCCGGTGCAGATGGAGCCTGGGAGTCCATCGTCAGCAAAGGCCATGTGGCCATGCGACAGATCACCCAGCCATGGCCAACAAAAGACGGTCGATGGTTCCTACCCCATTTCGGACTCCCGAATTTGAAGGCCCGCGTCCTTGATGTCTTGAAGTGCGAACCGAACCCGGGCTCGGTCGCCGAAGCCGTCGAAGGCTGGGACGCGCTAGATCTGGAAGGTGCCATCGACGAAGCACAGGCATGCGGGGCCATGGTGCGTAGCCGGGAGGAATGGACGGCTCACCCTCATGGGCAAACCCTGGCGGCGAAGCCGATCGTCGAGATCATCAAGATCGGCGACAGCGACCCCGAACCGTTCCCAAACGGCCCCCGCCCCCTCAGCGGCATCAATGTACTGGACCTAACCCGTATCCTTGCCGGTCCCATCGCCGCGCGGACCTTGGCCGAGCATGGCGCCGAGGTCCTCATGATCACAGGCGCCGACGTGCCGCAGATTGCCGAGCATGTCATCGATACCAGCCATGGCAAACGGAGCTGTTATCTAAACCTTAAAGACGAGGACGAGGTCACAAGCCTGCGCGCCTTGGTGGCCGACGCAGACGTATTTTCCCAGGGTTACCGGCCTGGGATCATGGAGAAGCTTGGTTTCGGTCCCGAAGATTTGGCGCGGGTCCGCCCGGGGATCGTGTGTGCATCAATCAGTTGTTTCGGTGCGGATGGCCCACTGAGCCATCGCGCTGGATGGGAACAGGTGGCCCAAACCGTTACCGGCATTTGTCACGACAGTGGCCAAGGTCAACCCATGCTGCTACCGGCCGCAGCCTGCGATTACACGACGGGATATCTGGCCGCCTACGGTATCCTCTTGGCCCTTGCGCGTCGCGCAACGGAAGGCGGGAGTTATCATGTCCGCGCATCCCTTTGCCAATCCGGCATGTTCATTGATCGCCAGGGTCAGGTGACGTTCCCAGGTGAAAATTTAGATCTAACTCCAGACGAACTTGATGTCCTGCGGCAACAATCGGATACCGCCCTTGGTCCGTTGCGCCATCTGGGTCCCGTCTTGGCGCTCTCCGAAACGCCGCCGGACTGGACGCGTCCAACACCGGTCCTGGGTGGTGACCTACCACTTTGGCTGGAATGCCACGATCATCACGCCATCGGGTGAGGGCAGCTGGTTATTTCTCACAAGCCGCCATGGCGAGAGCGGTAAAGCCTTAGGAACTGCCATTAGTGGATCTCGACTACCATGGGCAGAAACCCGTCTTCCCCAGTTCAAAACATCTCATGTGCATTTCAGATTACCGATATGTCGATATTGCGGATCGCGGTCTTCCTCTGTAGCCAGGCCGATCGTGTTTCCTCCCGACGGTCCGACCTGTTAGAATCGAGCATTGGTCGGGAGCTGTTAAACAATCGTCGATCGTTAGATGTGGCTGGTAGGCACGAAGCAAAGGAGGCATAACAAGTGATCTTAGGGCAATTTCGTTTTCTACTCGTATTCGTTACGGGCCTTGTCTTTGCACCATCCGCGTTTGCTGATCGTTCGGAAGTAGTGTTCTGGGAATCCATCGCCAACAGCACCGATGGTGAGGAATACTGCGCCTATATGAGTGCCTATCCTAAAGGGAAGTTTGCAGCTTTGGCCCGAATTCGTGCGAAGAAGTTCAGCGGTTCCTGCGCGGTCGCGGGCACAATCGGGGCGCAGCCCATTTCGCCGAAATCGACGATTACGCCTTTGCCATTGATCAAGAAGTCAAAAGAAACGAAAAGCTTCTTTGCATCGGATAACTACTTCGAGGGCAAAATGGCCTTCGATACACAGAACTACAAAGAAGCCATTCAGCTTTGGTCGGAATCGGCTGAACAAGGGCACCCTGAAGCTCAAGGCCTCGTCGGCGGCATGTACCATGCCGGTCTTGGCGTAACCAAGAACTACGAGAGAGCCATGGACTGGTACCGCAAGGCGGCGCAGAAGGGCGTTGCTCAAGCCCAGTTGGGTATTGGCAACCTTTATGGTGACGGTCTTGGCGTAAAAAAGGACTTCGTCATGGCGCGCATGTGGTTCGCCATCTCCGCAAACGGCGGCAATGATCGCGCCGAATACAATCTCAAGAAGGTCTCACAACGCATGAACGCAGACGAGATTGCCAAATCAGAGAAGATGGCGCTGGATTGGATGAAAGAGCACAACCAGCTCTGAAGAACGACGAGCCGCCTAACCCTGGATCCAGGGCAAGCCGGCGACTTTCCATCCGCCAATGGTGCCACGGTGCCCATCCGCATCCTTGTCCCCCTCGAAGCCCTCGAGGACGTTGAAGCAGTTGGCGAAGCCCGCATCCGTCATGGCAGCGGCCGTATGGCGAGAGCGGACACCGCTCCGACAGAGAAACAACAGTTTTTGATTGGGCGTCATGCCCATGGCTTTCACGTTCGCAACGAAATCCAGATTGCGGGCATTGTCAGGAAAGCGCACCCACATGACCAAGGCAACATACTTGCCCAATGACGACAGGTCAGGCCGGCCCACATAGTTGTATTCCGCATCCGTGCGGACGTCGATAAGGACCGTATCTGGCTCGGACTTTAACATTTCCCAAGCTTCGGATGGGGTCACATCTCCGGCGTAGTCGCCGTCTTTGGCTGTGGGCAGATCACTCATGAGAAACTCAGTCGCCTATGGCTTGTGCCTTGCCGTCCAAGGCGTCGAGCATTTCCTCGACAGTTACAAATTTCCGGCGCGGTGCCGTGCCGTCGGCGGCCGCCTGTTCGATTTCGTCAATTCGCTTCCAGTCATCGAAGTTAACGCTTCGGACCCCGCGCTCCTTCAACGCCGCTTGGAATGCCGTACGGCCCGGCTTGCTGCCGCCGCCGGCAAAATCCTTCTCGATGTGTTGCGCGACGGTCTCGCCGTCTGGACGGTTCGATGAAATTACACCCGCCGGACCGCGTTTGATCCACCCGACCGCATAAAGACCATCGTCCACCCGTCCCTCGTCATTAGGGATTATGGCCTGCTTTTCATCATAAGGCGCGCCTTCTATGGGGTCCGCCCGGTAGCCGATGGCCGAGATCACCAGGCCACAGTCGATATCAAACGTCTCTCCCGTGCCGCTGGCGCGGCCGTCATTGACTTCAGTCCGTTCAAAGCGAATGCCCTCCACCCGGTCGCCGCCCAAAATCTCAACCGGTTGCGCATAGAATTCGAAATGTACACGCTTGGGCTTCTCATCGACGGCCCGCTCAGCAAACTCGGCCAAGCTATTGAGATTGCGTACCTTCAGGCGACGTTCGCGGCCCTTAAGGGTTGCAACCATTTTCTCAATACTGCCTGGCATATGGTTGGATTTCATCTGCGGGACCGTCTCCGTCAACTCGCCCATCTCGCGAAGTTCAACGTTCGTGAATTTTGCATCCGCCGGCCCGCGGCGACCGACCAAATAAACATCGGTGATGGGTGCGGCGTGGATCACATCGCCAACATGGTCCGGAAGGTCCGACGCCGACATGCCCCGCGGTGTTCGCAACAGAACCCGCGCACAGTCGATGGCGACGTTGCCGTTGCCGATGACGACCGCAGTGGAAATATCAAGATCCAAATCCAAATCCCGGAAGTCGGGATGACCGTTGTACCAGCCGACGAACGCGGCGGAGCCTAACACGCCGTACTTGTCGGCGCCGGGAATGGTTAATTTTCGATCCTCCGGTGCCCCCACGGCCAGGACAACTGCGTCGTACAACTGGCGAAGCTCATCAAGCGCGAAGTCCTTGTTGATTTCGACGTTGCCATAGTAGTTGACCTCATCGACTAACGCCGTCTGCTCATACTTGCGCGCAACGCGTTTAGTCGTTTGGTGATCAGGGGCGACGCCGCCACGGATCAAACCATAGGGCGTCGGCAAGCGCTCAATGATGTCGATCTTGCAGGCCTCACCACACTTGAGCAGAGCATCCGCAGTGTAGAACCCGGCCGGTCCTGAGCCAATAATCGCAACGCTAATGGGCATCTGATTTTTCACGCGGAACCTACGCGTCCTCCACCGTCCAGGTATGGCCACGTCGGAGCAGCTCGTTAAGGTCATGGGTCATCGCCTGTTTCTCGGCACGCGCCTGCAATCCCTGCATGCCTTCTTCGTAACTGGCCATGGGGTCACAATACAGCACCCCGATGGCTACCGGCCGGTCGGCGCCCTGCATCTCGGCCAGCATATGCGCCATGATGCGATCGGTCTCATCGTGGACAACAATGTCGTCCTCGGTGATACCATCCTCTCCGATAGACACCACCTCTAGAGCCAACTTACCGTCGGCAACCCGCAACCCAAATTGGTTCTCGGCCCCAAAGATCATGGGCTTGCCGTGTTCTAGATGAATCTGTCGGTTCGCCACGACGTCTTTCTCGGTGAAGTTGGAGAAAACTCCATCATTGTAGACGATGCAATTCTGATAGATCTCCACGAATGACGCGCCCTTATGGGCATGGGCACGGGCGAACACATCCGGCAGTTTCTTCTGCATGCTGTCGATGCCGCGGGCAATGAAGCGTGCACCAGCACCCAGTGCGAAAGCGACTGGTGAGATCGGTTTATCCACGGACCCAAGCGGCGTCGAGGGCGAGCGTGTGCCGGCCCTCGAAGTGGGGGAATACTGCCCCTTCGTCAGGCCATAGATCTCGTTGTTAAACAGAAGGAATTGCACATCCACGTTCCGTCGGATCAGATGTAGCAAGTGGTTTCCACCGATGGACAGTGAATCACCGTCACCAGACACAATCCAGACATCAAGCTCAGGATTTGTAATCTTGATCCCGGTCGCGATGGAAGGCGCGCGTCCATGGATAGTATGAAAACCATAGGTGGAGAGGTAATAGGGGAACCGCGCCGCACATCCGATCCCGGAAACGAAAACAGTCTTTTCTTTCTTGGCGCCGATATCGGCCAGTGCTTTTTGAACAGCGCGGAGGATAGCGTAGTCGCCGCACCCAGGACACCACCGCACTTCCTGATCGGAGGCGTAATCTTTCGGTTTCAGGGCTTCGGGTTTTGCTACGACGTTCATGTCATCCTCCCAGCCGGGCCCGGACGCCCTCTTCCAATTCGGCAATGGTGAACGGTTGGCCCGTAACCTTGTTGATACCCTGGGCATCGACAAGGTACTCGCTGCGCAAGACGGTCAACATCTGCCCGTTGTTCATTTCCGGCACCACAACCTGATCAAACCCGGACAACAGACCACCCAGGTTCTTCGGCAGCGGCCAAATGTTACGGATATGGATATGGCTGACTTCCAAACCTTCCGCCAACAGGTTATCGACGGCGCGGCTAATGGGACCGTAAGAGGAGCCCCAGCCGACAATCGCCATCTTGCCAATTTCTGGACCGTTATCGACTTTCTGTGGCGGCGTATCATCGGCGATACCCTTGATCTTCGCGAATCGCGCGTCCGTCATCTTCTGGTGATTGGCCGGGTCATAAGAGATGTGACCGGAATCATAGTCCTTCTCGATCCCACCGATACGATGTTCGAGGCCGGCCACACCGGGCACGGCCCAGGACCGAGCCAAGGTCTCCGGATCGCGCTTGAAAGGGTGAAAATCCTCAGTCTCGGCTTCGAAATTCACGGGAAACTTCCGCATCTCCGCCACATCCGGAATCAGCCACGGCTCCGCGGCGTTACCAATATAACCGTCGGTCAACACGATCACCGGCGTCATGAACTTGGTCGCAATCCGCACGGCTTCAATGCCCACGTCGAAGCAGTCGGCAGGAGACCGCGCGGCCAAGACACAGACTGGACTGTCCGCGTTGCGACCATACACGGACTGATACAGATCCGATTGTTCTGTCTTTGTCGGCATACCCGTCGACGGTCCAGCGCGTTGTGAATTCAAGACCACCAACGGCAATTCAGTACTAATGGCCAGTCCCAGCGCCTCGCCTTTCAAGGCGACCCCAGGACCGGAACTTGAGGTGATCCCCATGCCGCCGGCATAAGACGCACCGATGGCCGCGCAGGCCGCCGCGATCTCATCTTCCGCTTGGAACGTGGTGACGCCGAAAGCCGCCATGGTCGAAAGCGTATGCAGCACACTGGACGCCGGCGTGATCGGGTACGAGCAAAAAACCATCTGCAATTCCGCCAACTGACAGCCGGCTGTCAGCCCCCAGGCCATAGCTTCGGCGCCCGTAACGGCACGGTATTGACCCGGACTGATGGTCGCCTGCGGGATGGCAAAACCTTGAAAACCATCAAGGATCTCAGATGTCTCGGCGACCGCGTGACCGGCATTCAGCGCCGCCACGTTGGCCGCCGCGAGCTCGGGCCGTTTCGCGAACTTGGTTTCTAGCCAATCTGTCGTCGCCTTGCGCTTGCGGCCAAACATCCAATAGATGAAACCAAGCGTCCACAGGTTCTTACAGCGCAGGGCCTCTTTGTTGCTAAGGCCGTGTTCTTTGACCGAATCAAGTGTCAGCTGCGAGATGTCGAGGGCAATCACCCGATAGGCATCCAGAGAGCCGTCTTCCAGCGGATTGCCATCGTAGCCAGCCTTCCGCAGGTTGCGGTCCGAAAAAGAGCCCGTATCGGCCAAGATAATACCGCTTTGCTTCAAGCCTTTTAGCTCAACCTTAAGGGCGGCCGGGTTCATGGCCACAAGGAGGTCGAAGGAATCCCCAGACGTCTTGATCCCGTGGGAACCAAAATTGATCTGGAAGGAGGAAACGCCGAACGTGGTGCCCGCAGGGGCTCGGATTTCAGCGGGAAAATCGGGAAAAGTTGCCAGGTCGTTACCGGCCAGCGCCGTCGCCAGCGTGAACTGACCTCCGGTGAGCTGCATGCCGTCGCCGGAATCACCGGCAAAGCGGACCACCGCCGATTCGAGCTCCGCGCGAGGCGCGTCGACCGGCACCTCTTTCTTCACAGTGCTAATTGTGGACATATATAGTAGCAATTCATCATTGTTCCGGGGCGCGAGGGCTCAACAAATGGTTGCCCCTCAGCGGCAAATATAGCGATTTTTTACATATTTGAAACTGTCTAGCCTGGAAATTTGAAGCTCTATGCAACATTTCAATAAGATTACCCATTTCATGAATATCGCACCGTGGTGTGCGGTCTACTTGGCACCTACGGCGCAGCGCGCTACATAGCGCTAATACGCCTCTCCTCGCAGGCGTATCTCGACAATACAATAAGGAACCAATCATGAGCCAATCGGATGCCGACCTTCTGGAGCGTTTGAACGATGTAATCGCCAAGGCGCGAACCGCTGGCGCGGACGCCGCCGATCTGGTCTATGCAGAAGGCACATCCGTAGCGATGACCTACCGCCTAGGCAAACCGGAGAACCTGGACCGCGCCGAGGGCATCGACCTGGGCCTTCGTGTTCTGATCGGCAAGCGTCAGGCGATCGTCTCGTCATCGGATTGTTCGGACGCAGCGCTCGATGAATTGGTCGAGCGCGCCGTCGCCATGGCCCGCGTCGTTCCCGAAGATGAATTTTGCGGCCTAGCCGACAGTGACCTTCTGGCCAACGATGTGCCCGACGTTGACGAATGCGATCCGATGGAGCCGGACGCATCGGTTCTGGAAGCCCGGGCCCGCGACGCAGAAGCGGCTGCGCGCGACGTACCGGGGGTTACCAATTCCGAGGGCGCCGAGGCTGGCTGGAGCCGTTCGCGGACCGCTATAGCCGCCTCGAACGGCTTCGCGAAGGTCCGTCTCCGGTCCTCCCATGCGATCTCCGCTGCCGTTCTGGCCGGCGAGGGAACGGACATGGAGCGGGATTACGATTGGGCCAGCGTAGTCCACGGCGAAGACCTGCCCGATCCGGGGGAGATTGGCCGCAAGGCGGGCGAGAACGCCGTGAAGCGCCTAAACCCTAAAAAAATCTCCTCCGCCCAAGTGCCGGTAGTCTATGACCCTCGCGTCTCGCAATCAATTCTGGCGCATCTGGCAGGCGCCGTGAACGGGGCTTCAATCGCCCGCGGTACGTCGTTCCTGAAGGGCCGCATGAATACGGTCGTGTTCAGCGACTCGATCACGATCGTTGACGATCCGTTGCGGCCGCGCGGCCTCAGGTCCAAGGCCTTCGACGGCGAAGGCCTCGCCACCTACCGCAAGAACTTTATTGAGAACGGCGCGTTGATCACTTGGATCATGGATCTGCGCTCAGCCCGCCAGCTAGGTTTAAAAAGTACGGCCAGCGCCACGCGCGGCACCTCATCCCCGCCTTCGCCGGCGACCACCAACCTTTACATGGAACCCGGTCCCGTCTCGCCGGCGGAATTAATAGCCGATATCAAATCGGGCCTCTACGTTACGGGCCTTATGGGCCAGGGCACCAATCTGATCACTGGGGACTACAGCCGCGGCGCCGAAGGATTTTGGATAGAAAACGGCGAGATCGCCTATCCGGTTAGCGAACTGACCATCGCCGGAAATCTGGACGCCATGTTCAAAGCCCTGGTCCCGGCCAACGATCTTATCTTCCAGTTTGGCACCAATGCACCGACGCTCCGCATCGATGGCATGACCGTGGCCGGCAAGTAAACGTGTCTACGATTGGTCCCCAGCTTTCGTCGTGGTATGGTCCGTCATCATTCGACCGGGCATAAGAGCTTAAGAATTAAATGAATCAGGGTCCTGGCATGGGAAAATCAACCACCCATCTCATGGGCAGGTTGTGGCGCGATGGCATCCGCGGCTACGTCGGATGGATCGTGCTGGCGGTCATCTTCATGCTGGTTGCTGCCGCCGCGACATCTTACACGGCCTATCTGATGAAGCCCGTTGTGGATGACGTCTTCGATCAGAAGAATGAATCCCGCTTGTGGATCGTAGCCTTTACGGTACTGGCTACCTTTCTGGTCAAGAGCATTGCCAACTACACCCAGGCAATGCTGATGCATTTTGTCGGTTTACGCATTCTCTCGGACATGCAAAACCGTCTCTTTAGTCATCTCTCGCGCATGGACTTGGCATTTTTCCATAACCATGCGACCGGCACATTGATTTCCCGGTTCACCACCGATATCCATCAGATGAAGGTCGCCGTGTCCAATGGCCTGACAAGTCTGGGCAAGGACCTCATGTCGCTTGTCGGTCTGGTCTACGTCATGTTCTTACAAGACCTGGAATTGGCGCTTATCACATTCTTCGTGTTTCCCATCGCGGTCTACCCGATCGTCAGGATCGGAAAACGCATGCGCAAGGTGACGGCAAACACGCAACAGGAAATCGGCCTATTCCTGACGATTCTCAATCAAACCTTTCAAGGCATCCGAATGATCAAGGCCTACGGGATGGAGCGCTATGAGGCGGGCCGCATTGCCGACAACGTGGAAACCATTCGGGTCCTCAACATGAAGGCCGCGCGCATCCAGACCATGGCGCGACCGATTATGGAGTTCCTGGGCGGTGTCGCCGTCTTTGTCGTTATCATTTACGGCGGCCTGCGCGTGATCGAAGGCGCTACGACAACGGGAACATTCTTCTCGTTCATCACTGCGTTGCTGATGGCTTATGATCCGATGAAACGGCTAGCCGGATTGAATGCCAGCATTCAGACCGGGTTGGCCGGTGCTGATCGCTTGTATTGGCTGCTCGATCAAGAACCGACGATTCGCGATAAACCTCACGCGTGCGACATTGAGCGTATTCGCGGTGAGATCACGTTCGAGAAAGTTTCGTTTTCCTATACCTCGAACAAATCGGCCCTGACCGACATTTCTCTCAATGTCCCGGCCGGCAAGAAAGTCGCATTGGTTGGTCCGTCAGGAGCCGGCAAATCGACAATCCTCAATCTAATTCCGCGCTTCTACGATGTCGATACCGGCGTCATTCGTATCGACGGCCAAGATGTCCGTGACGTCACCACGACATCCTTGTTTCAAAACATGGCCCTGGTAAGTCAGGAAATCACCCTGTTCGACGACACCGTCGCCGCGAACATTGGTTACGGGCGCGCCAACGCAACGCGGGAACAGATCGAAACCGCCGCGCGGCATGCGGCCGCACACGACTTCATCATGGAACTCCCCGGCGGCTATGACACCATCGTCGGCGAGCAAGGCGTGAAATTGTCCGGCGGTCAACGCCAACGCCTGGCGATCGCACGGGCCATGATCAAAGATGCCCCCATTTTGTTGCTGGACGAGGCCACGTCGGCCTTGGACACGGAATCAGAACGCCATGTGCAGACGGCGCTTAATACCTTGATGGAGGGCCGAACGTCCCTGGTAATTGCTCACCGCCTATCCACCGTGACCCACGCGGATATCATTTTCGTCGTCGACAACGGCCGAATTGTGGAGCAGGGCAACCATGCAAATCTGATGGCACTGGGCGGTTCCTACAAAACCCTTTATGACATGCAATTCGACGACGAGTTGGGCCCGGTGACAAAGAGTGAACCGGTGCCGGTTGCAGCCAAAATTTAGGTCGTTCAGAACGAGCGGGTCGCCATGCCGTTGAAAGCCATATTGAAATCCGATACGGTTCAAAAAGTCGCGTGCTGCCTTGGCGCGCAATATATCCGGTTGGTTCACGCCACCGGAAGTTGGCAGGTCGTCGGCGACGAGACTATTCGGAAACTGCGCCGCGAAGGCCAACCCTTCATTGTCAGTATCTGGCACGGGCGCATTCTCATGATGCCCTACACGTGGCTTCGCGGTGAGCAGATACACATGCTGATCTCGCAACACCGGGACGGGCAGTTGATTGCCAAGGTCATCAGCTATTTCGGGATC
>CAJWVP010000056.1 GCA_913048145.1 uncultured Rhodospirillaceae bacterium | reverse complement strand
ATGCCGAAGCTCAAGAGGAATTGTTGTATTTCACGCAGGATTTCCTGCCGATTATAATGTTCTTATCTTTGGCATTCCTGCTTTTCTCAGGGTTTCCTGTAGCCTTCATCCTGGGTGGTTTAGCGCTGCTTTTTGGGTTGCTGGGATATTTCTTGGAGATGTTCCAACTTATTGAATTTTTTAATTTCTTGCCCCGTATTTGGGGTCAAGCAGCGGAAAACCTCGTGCTTGTCGCTGTTCCGGCCTTCGTCTTTATGGGGGTCATGATGGAACGCTCCGGCGTTGCTGAAGATCTGTTGTATTGCGTTCAGGTCCTTCTCAAGAAAGTACCTGGCGCCTTGGCGTTGGCGGTAACCATTATGGGTACCGTTCTAGCCGCCATGACCGGTATCATTGGTGCCTCCGTGACGATGATGACTGCGCTAGCCCTGCCGACTATGATGCGTCAGGGCTACAGTCCGGCGCTGTCCTGTGGCACCATCGCAGCATCCGGGACATTAGGCATTCTAATCCCGCCCAGCATCATGCTGATCATCATGGCCGATTTGCTAGCTGTGTCAGTAGGTAACGTGTTTATGGCCGCAGTTGTTCCGGGATTGGCTCTAGCTTCGCTTTATCTCCTCTATGTGTTTGTCGCAGCAAAAGTTAAACCCGAAATCGCACCGCCGTTGCCGGAAGATCTGTTGAATGTTCCAAAGAGTGAATATCCAAGTATGATCCTCAAAAGCTTTCTGCCACCAGTGCTGCTGATTACGGGCATCAAGGGCTCAATCCTAATCGGTCTGATCACACCAAGTGAAGCCGGTGCCTTGGGTGCCTTCCTGGTGATGGTTTTGGCCTTCTGCTATGGCCGGTTGACCAAGGATATGGTTCAAGGCGTGTGCCACACGTCGGCGAAAACGGTGGCGATGATCTTCTTTATAATCGTCAGCGCGACCTGCTTTGCCTACGTATATCGGTCTTTGGGTGGTGACGACATCGTCGAACACTTGATACTTGAAGCAGGCTTAACCTCATGGGGATTACTGATCCTGATAATGGCGATGACCTTTATGCTGGGTTTTTTCCTTGATTGGATTGAGATCACGCTGATCGTCCTACCCGTGTTTGCGCCGTTGGTTAGCGGCATGGACTTCGGTGACCACATCCAAAAGGCTGATATCATTTTCTGGTTTATCATTCTGATGGCCATCAACCTGCAGACATCATTTCTGACGCCACCATTCGGGTTTGCCCTATTCTATCTGAAGGGAATTGCGCCGAAGGAGATCAAGATTCAGAGTATTTACAAGGGCATCATTCCCTTCGTATTCCTACAGCTGATTGGTTTGTTGCTGGTTATTTGGCAACCAAACATGGCTCTATCGCTGATGAAAATCGCCTACGATTGATGTGGAAGGACGTAAAATCATGAGTGATACAATGACAACTGATGCAGGGGATGCGTCCCTCCACCATCTCGCGGAAGAGGAATATCCCCGCTTACTGTTTTTGAGCGAGCGGCTTCGTAGGTTTGTCGATTGGGTCGGACGCTTCGGCTCATGGTTTATAATACCACTCGTTTTGATCACGGCCTTTGATGTGACCTTGCGGAAGACTGGCAAGGTGCAGATTTGGATGGTCGAGAACATTTCCTGGGTTTTCGGCTCGACCATTTTGCAAGAGTTGGAATGGCATTCGCACACCGTCATGTTTACCCTGGTTTTAGGGTATGGCTACATTTGGAACACCCATGTGCGGGTAGACTTAGTTCGCGAAAACTTGGCGTTTAAGAAAAAGGCTTGGCTAGAATTTTTAGGCCTGACGGTTTTCTACATTCCGTTCTGCTGCATCCTACTTTACTTCGCTTTCGTCTACACGTATGACGCCTTTATGATTAATGAGGGCTCTGCCTCCTTGGTTGGGCTACCGTACCGTTGGACGATCAAGTCATTCCTTGTTGCAGGTATTTTGGTAGCTATTGTGGCGGGCGTTGCTGTGTGGATGCAAGTCGCTATGGTCCTTTTTGGGCCAAAGAACCTCCGATATCCGCTCATGACGATTGAATGGCCAGAGGACGCCGGCTCTTCAATCGAGGGTAAAGAGCGTCTTGATCTTGAGAGGGCGGAAGATCTCATCGAGATGAAGGCCCGAGAACGGACCGAACGCGAAACACGAGCGAGATAGGGGGCGGAATAGCCGCTCCTTTCATATCTGCCGGCGGGTTCTGAATATGCCTGCATGGAAGAAAAAAAATAAGGACCTGGATTGGGAGGGGATGTTCCGAAAATATGTCTGGAACGTCGACACTACTCCTTATTTTACCGCTGTCCCCGACTTGAACCGTCGCCAGGCCAACAGTGAGGTCCGCTTTTACTGCTGGTTCGTGATCATTCTGTTCGGCGTTATAACCTTGACGTCTTTCAAGGTTGGCATTGAAAAGGGTTCCGTGGGTGTCGCCTATTACGGCTTAACCGTCGTGTGCGCCGCGGTGATGTTTGGTATCGCGAAGTTCTATCCCGCGGCCCTGTACCTGAGCGCTACCCCATTGGTCAGCCTGACGTATCTATGGCTCTACGGTATGGGATCAGAACGGCCTTTAGGCGATACAATCATTGTTACGCTGGTCTTGCTGGCTCTACTTCGCTATTCCCTTCGTCTAGTGGCTATCGCCAAGGCTTATCCGGAAATGTCCGAAGCGCCGTCTGACGACACCTGATCGGATTGCAGATGGAACCAACGCAACCCGAATTTGGGAAAACCAATCTCACTTTTTGGCTCAGCGAACGGGTCTATAAGACCCATAACGTAATTTACGTTATCGCTTTGTTGGCTTGGGCCGCGGCTGTTGCGTTCGTCCCGGGCGATTGGTCCCTGTTCTGGCCGATCATGGTCTGGACTATTTTATTCATGATCCATTTTCTCGTTTTTAAAGGAACTCACGTTGACGAGGAATGGGTCGAAGAAAGGGTCGAACGAATCAACGAAGAAGCCAAGGACCTTAGTCACATCGAAGCGATCCGCGACGACTACACAAGCATTGATCGCCTGCGTCGACCAAAACGCGACGCGGATTAATGGACATACTTAGCTTACAGTGAACGAGGTTACGGCATCACGATCAATCTCGATCCCCAATCCTGGTCCCGAGGGAATATCTACCCAACCTTTCACATGTTCGATGGGCGCAGCCATGATTGCTTGACGAGCCGGATGCTCTGATCGATCAAACTCGAGGATTGGCTCCCACGGTTCACGGCCAGGCGGATTGTGAGGTAGCACGGCCAGGAGGTTCAGTGCCGCCGACAGGCCGATCCCCGTACCCCAAACATGCGGCACCATGCGAATGCCAAAAGCGTTCGCCATATCGGCGATTTTCTTGCATTCGCTCAAGCCTCCAGCAGCGCAGGTATCCGGCTGCAGGTAATCCATGGCGCCTCGGCGGATCACCTCACGAAAGCCAAACCTGGTGTATTCCGTCTCGCCACCGGCCACAGGAATGGAGGTAGCGGATTTGACCGAAATATAGCCATCCAGGTCCTCCGGCGGCACCGGCTCCTCAAACCAACGTATATCCAGATGCTCAACAGCCTGAGCTAAACGGATGGCATCCACGGCGTCGTAACCGTGGTTGGCGTCCAGCATGAGTTCCATCTCCGGCCCAATGGTCTCGCGGACTTTTTCAATCAGCGCTGTGTCGTCGGCCACATTGAAACCAATCTTTAGCTTCATAGCTGTGAAGCCCTCGGCCTTGTAGCCAGCCGCCTCTTCAACGATGTAATCCATTGGATCGCCCGTCCGGGTCCGGTAGGTGCCGGTCGCGTAAGCGCGCACCGACGTCCGGAGCGGCCCCCCCATGAGCTGATGGATGGGGGCGCCGAAGTGTTTACCCTTGATATCCCAAAGCGCTATGTCGATACCACTGATGGCGCAGATGGGCACGCCTTTCTGGCCCTGGTCGCGATATGCGGCATAGAGGTCTTCCCAGATCTTCTCCGTGGCAAGCGCTTCGGCGCCGATAAGCCAAGGCTTGTAGGCTTCCACCATCGCCGCTGCAGGTCCGGCTGGACCAAAGCATTCGCCCCACCCCACGATCCCCGTATCAGTCAACACTTCCACGATGCATGAGCCGCGCGCGGATGCTTCGCCAATCGCCCAATGGAAGGGTTCCAGCAGTTCGCAATGGATGATGTGAGTATTAACCTGTTCGATCTTCATGGGTATCAGTCCTTGTCTTTCGGCATTCGGATAACGGCAATCAAAGGTATCGCGGTGAGCGCCAGGAAGGAAAACAGATAAAAGGCGCTGAGATACCCGTTCATCAAACTCTGGCGCGCCATTTCGTTCGAAAAGGCGCCAATGCCGGTCGGATTATCCAGCGACCACGCACCCATGAGAAATGGCACATCCATAATCTTATTGTAGGGGTTCACTACCTCGGCGAGACCCGCATAGCTCACCCTCGCCTCGCGTAGCGCTAAAGTGATGCAGATGGAGATGAAAATCGACGAGCCCATATTGCGGATTAGATGCAGAATTGCAGTCGCATCGGGCACGTAATTGGGTTTTAGAGTTGAGAACGCCATAACGTTTAAAGGCACCCAGATCAGGCCAACCCCCAATCCCTGAACATAGCTAGTCCAGGCCACATCAAAGCTGGTCAAATTGATGGAAAAGCCGGCGATCATGAAACCCGAAAAAGCCTGCAGAGAGAACCCAAGAAGCACGGGAATACGCGGATTTAGATTAGTCGCGAACGCCATAATCAGGAAACCCGTCAAGGTCCCCGCGCCCCGCGCCGCCAATAGCATACCGATGACCGACTGTGGAAAACCGCGAAGTTCCTGCAAAAGCGGCGGGAATAGCACCATGGGAACGAAGTTCAGCATCCCAAAAATGAAGATGATTATCATCCCTACCGTATAGTTCTTGTCCTGGAAGATTGCCGGCTTTAAGAACGGTCGATCTGTTGTGAAGGTATGTACGAAGAAGAAATACAGGGCCGTTAGCACGATCCCCGCTTCGATGACTATCTCTAAGGATTCAAACCAACCAGCGCGTTCGCCTCGGTCCAAGATCAGCTGAATGCCCGCGATCGCAACAGATAAGGACAAGAAGCCCAGCCAATCGAAACGAACCGAGCTATCCTTTGATGTATCCTTGATCACCAACCAAATTGCCAGGATCGCGGCAAACCCAAAGGGCACGATCAAGAAGAACACCCAACGCCAGCCATATAGCTCGTTAAGATAACCGCCAACGGAAGGTGCTATGATCGGCCCTAGTACCGCCCCCATGCCCCAAATCGCCAGACCTGCATGCAGGAGCTTCTTAGGGAAGCGTGACATCAAAATTGCCTGCGACATAGGCAGCAATGGAGCACCAGAAAATCCCTGCACGATGCGGTATAACACCAACGCCTCTAAGCTCTCCGCCGTGCCGCAAAGGATCGAGGAAACCGTGAAGATCACTGCACCGATCAACATTATCTGCCGCGTGCCAAACCGCCCGCCGATCCATCCGGCAATGGGCGTGGCTACAGCGGAGGCGATAATATTTGCCGTCACCACCCAAGCCACCTGATCCGTAGTCGCAGATAGCGCGCCGCGGATATCGGGCAAAGCCACGTTCACGATCATAATCGCCATAGTGTAGAGGAGCGTGATGAATGTTAGCGTGAACAGCAGGACGACGCGGGACAAAGTCAAGCCGTCGCCGTCCGGCGAAGCCTCTTCGATGTTGAAGATAGGGGCGGACATTAGGGGCCGATCTACTTGCCTTGGAAACGTTGCGTCAGAGCCAGGGCCTGTTTTACGATGGACGGTAATTGCGGCTGATGGCCAGTCTCGATAGACACAGTTGCCGTCATACCGGCACGCAAGGCCAAAGACTGCTGCGGGTCGATGACACTGAGACGTATCGGCAGGCGCTGGACAACCTTGACCCAGTTCCCGGATGCGTTTTGTGGCGGCAGAAGTGCGAACTCCGCGCCAGTGGCTGGTGCGATGCTATCCACTCGAGCCCACCAGGTAGCGTCCGGATAGGCATCGACGACAATCTCTGCTTCCTGACCGACGCGAATGTGGGTCAGTTTGGTTTCCTTCAGATTGGCTTCGATCCATATGTCGTTTTCATCGACCAGTAGCACGATGGGTTCTTTGGCCTCAATCACCTCACCCGGTTCCGACTTTATCCGCGCGACGAACGCGTCTGCGGGCGCAACGATGCGGGTGCGCCGGAGGTCCAATTGAGAGCGCTCCAAAAGGGCTGCAGCCCGTTGCACGTTGGGATGAGTGTCCTGAACCGCTGCTGGATCGCCGCCAAGGTCGGTGAGAAGCTTGCGCCGTTGTTCCTGAGCTGAGCGCAGTTCCTGTTCGGCGATTTGCAACTGAAACGCCGCTTCGTCCAAGCGGGCAATGCTAGACACGCCCGTTGCCCGAAGTTTCTTTTGACGTTCGTGACGGGTAGTAAGGTAAGCGATACGTTTTTTCGCCAAAGCGATGTCTACCGATGAGCGCCGGTAATCGGAACGCAAGGACTCCAGATCCTGGCGGATGGCGGCCAGGTTAGCCTGCGCAGCGCGTATTGCAATCTCATATGGTTCTGGATCCAATTCGATGATCGGCTGGCCCTTCTTCACGCGCTCGTTCTCTTTGACCAGAACGGATTGCACGCGGCCATCGATTTCCGAACTTAGGTTGTGAAGGCGCGCCTTCACGTAGGCGTTGTCTGTGTCAACTCTCCCACCGGACATCAAGTAATACTGAGCAACACCGTAAACAGCAAAGACGGGCACGACCAAAAGAAACACAAAGCGAATCAAGCGCCGATTTCGCGGCACTGACACATTCTCCGGGGCAGTCTGCGGAGCGGAGTTTTCGCTCATTCTATCGATCTCTTGGCCTAGGCGGCATCATCAGTGAGGCCTGCCTTCATGCGTTGCAACATGTCAAACATTGCGTTCTGTTCTGCCCCATTTAAGGGTGACAAGGCTCTGTCTAAGGTCCGCTTGGCTTCACGCCGCATGGTCTGCATGGTTGGGCCCTTTGGTTCAGATAGATAGACCCGGTTGACCCGCCGGTCACTCTTGTCCGATTGGCGATAAATCCATTGTTTCGCTTCCAAACGATCCAGAAGCCGACCAAGGGTAGCGCGTTCGACATCCAGAATTTTGGCCAGATCTGACTGGCTAATGCCCTGATGGAAAAACAGATTATTGAGCACCCACCACTGTGACCGCGTCAGGCCGAGCGGCTTCATGCGCCGATCATAGGCTGTTCGCATCAAACGCGCCACATCGTGGATCAGAAATCCAAAATTGTCTTCGTAGCCCTCTTGCATGGACTAGCACCGCCTGGGATTAGAAGAATTGTTATCTAGGCAACGTTTTAATATGCTAGACAACAATATGCAAGACTACAAGTTGTTGGGCATTAAGAAATCAATCTTCAGGCGGGTGTCGGTGCGTCCGCCCGGAGAAGCTTCTGGTCTTTCAGATCTTGCCAAAAGTCAGTCGGAATTTCGGCCTTTATATTGACAACGTTTTCACGGACCCGGTCCGGCGTATCAGCGCCGGGGATGACCGCACGCACCACTGGGTGTGCCAGCGGAAATTGGAGTGCCGCCGAAGCTAAACTAACTCCGTGTCGGTCGCAGACCGCCTCCATCCCGCGCACCCGATCGAGGACTTCATCACTCGGTGTACCGTAATTGTATACCCCGGGATCTTTAGATCCCGTGGCCAAAACGCCGGACGCGAAGACTGCGCCGATAACCACATGAGCGCCCGCATCGGCGCACATATCGAACTCTTCATCGAGGGCAGGCTGATCCAGCAGCGTGTAAGGCATGGCGACCAGGAAATAGTCGACGTCGAAACGCTCCAGAAACACCGGGATCATGCCGACATGATTGATGCCAACCCCAATAGCCTGAATTTCGCCAGTGTCTTTCAGGTCACAAAGAGCGCGATATCCCCCGTCGTTAGAAAGTTGATCCAGATACTTGGTCGCAGTCTCCCAATCTCCGTGGTGTTTCAAATCCAAATCATGGATCGCCAACGCATCTAGGGTATTCAAACCCATGCGATTGAGACTGTCTTCATAGGATCGCTTCACCCCGTCACCGGTGTAATCGAAGGTCAGGTCGAACTCCAACCCGCCTTTCCAGCGGTCCATCCATTTTGAACTCTTGAATTTGCTCAGGTCCGCCGGCCGACCATAAGTGCGACCAACCTTTGTGGCGATGGTGAAGGCGTCACGTGGCCTTTGGCGCAGGAAATGACCGAGCCTGTGTTCGCTTTTTGTATTGCCGTACCACGGCGCCGTATCAAAGTAACCTATGCCCTCGTTCCAGGCGGTTGCCAATGTGTCCTGCATGCCATTGTCATCGGTGGGACCGAACGGGTCACCCAAAAAAACACACCCAAGTCCAATTTTGGGGATTTGCCAGGGGCCTCGACCTACGGTCTCTCTTTTATCAAGGTCGATTATCGCGCATCCTCCTTGAGGTAGGGTAATCCGCAACCATACCGGCTGCAGAGAAAAATCTATATAGACCAACCGCCATCGATGTTCAGGGCTTGGCCTGTTGTGTAGGCGGAATCGTCGCTAGCTAGGTAGACAACCAGAGCTGCGATCTCCTCTGGTCTTCCAATCCGGCCCATGGGTTGGCGGGCGACGAATTCAGCCCGCGTTCTCTTGTAATCCCCTTGGGCGTGGAGACGATCTTCCAGGGACGGACTTTCAACGGTCCCGGGGCAAATAGCGTTGCAACGAATACCTTTGGTCACATAGTCAGCCGCCACGGACTTGGTCATGCCGAGGACCGCAGCCTTGGAGGCCCCGTAGATGAAGCGGACTGGCACTCCCTTCTGGCTCGACGCCAGGGAAGACATATTAATGATCGACCCGCCACCAGCAGCCAGCATCCCTGGTAGGACCGCCTTCATCATTCGGTACTGGGCCTTGGCGTTGAGGTTAAATGCAAATTCCCACTCATCATCCGTACTATCAAGAATTGAGCCATGATGAACGAAGCCCGTGCAGTTGAACAAGCAATCGACAGTGCCTACCGCGTCAGTGACCCGAGTGATCTCGTTTGCATCCAGTACGTCCAGACGATGCCCCTCGATCGTATCCGCTTCCGCCTCCAGACTTTGCAGCGCCTCTTCATTGATGTCGGTGGCAATGACGTGCGCCCCTTCCGCTGCCAGTGCTAGCACCGAAGCCCGGCCAATGCCCTGCCCCGCAGCAGTCACCAGCACGCGTTTCCCAGTCAATCGTCCGGCCATAATCCTCTCCTCGGTCTTGGACCGGCGGCAGATCCCACCGGCAGATCGTATTTGCGCGCGCTCAGGCCAACAGCCAGCCGCCGTCGACGTCAATGGTCGTCCCCGTGACGAAGTCGTTCTGCACCACGTAGACAATGCCCTGGGCCACTTCGTCGGCGGTGCCTGCGCGGGGGATCAGGTTATTTTTGGTAGCATTGGCGTAGAACTGCTTGCGCTCGTCGCCCTCAAAGGACGTCATCGGCGTGTCGATGGTACCTGGCGAAACGACATTGATCCGCTTGTTTGGCGCGATCTCACGGGCCACAGCGCGCGCCAAGGCCTCGACGGCCCCGCCGACGCTCGAGAGCGACACCTGACCCGGGCGGCAATTGCGTGCTGGAGCGCCACTGACCAGCGTGATGCAACCGCCGTCGACGACGTGCTCGGTGCCATAGCGTACCACGTTGGCGTAACCCCAAAGCTTCTGGAAACTGTCCTGGTAGCCGTCCAAATCCATTTGCAGAAATGGCCCGATGGCACGGGACCCGCCCGTGGCGGCGCTGATCAGGATGTCGATTGGCGCACATGCGGCGCACATCTTGGCCACAGCATCCCGATCCGTAACATCGCATTGCATCGTGGTAATTCCATCGGGCAAGTCACCGGCTCGGTCTGGGCTGCGACTGATCGCGATCACGCTCGCGCCCAGCGCGGCCAGCTGTTTAGCCGCCGCCAACCCAATGCCCGACGTGCCGCCAAAGATCACGGCCTTTTTACCCGATACGTCCATCATCAATCTCCTTTGCTTTCCTTGGTAGCCCAGTCCGCGATCCACGGCCGGTGAAAATTTGAGGCCCATTTATGTCCGACCCGCCTCAACCAAGCAACCTCGATTCCATTCCCTCACGCTTATAAGGATACCGGTTTGAACCCCGCGGATAGGGCGATGTGTACCTCGCAAGACCGCAATTTTCTGCCAAATTTAAATAATGCAACAATGAATACGTTATTGCGTAAATTAGTACAGAGTATTAGAATTCGGTCAGTTAAACCGTTTCGTTGGGTGAGGTTGTCGTTTGACCTCGAATAGGCGGCCATCAAGTGACAAATCCGGGAATAGAGGCAAAGATACCTTACTCGAGGGCGGCCTACTGGCAGCTTCGCAGCTGGATTCTCGACAACGAAATGCCAGCAGGCTACCAGGCAACGGAACAGGAAGTCGCCTCGGTTCTTGGAATGAGCCGCACGCCGACCCGCGAAGCCATGCTGCGCTTGGAGAACGAGGGGCTGATCGAACTGAGATCGCGTCACGGCATGCGTGTCCTGCCCATTTCCACCGACGACATGCGCGAGATCTACGAAATTCTCACGGGCCTCGAGGCTAGTGCTGCGGCATCCGTTGCGGAAAAGGGCGCCAATGAGACGGAAATTGCGGAATTGGAAAGCTCAGTGGCCGACATGGATCAGGCGCTGGATAACGATGATCTGGATTCCTGGATGGCAGCGGACGCTCGGTTCCACCACCTGCTGGTGAATTTTTCGGGCAACAAGCGGCTGGCGAGCGTGGTCGATATTTTCCTCACACAAGCTGCCCGGGCACGCAAACTTACCGTGAAGCTCCGACCCAAACCGACGAAATCCAATATTGCCCACGCCGCCGTCGTTGATGCCATCAAGAACCGCGACAGCGACAACGCTTGGCAGGTGCATATGCAACACCGCAAGGAGAGCGGTGAAATGCTAATCGGTCTGCTGCAAGACCTCGGCTTCCCACATCTCTGAGTTCAAGGTCGTCCCTATGGTTTCCAATACCCAGGAGTTTCAAATTGCGATCGTGCCCGGCGACGGCATCGGCCACGAGATCATGGACGCGTGCCTCGCGGTTCTCCGCGCCCTTGAGCGTAAGCATGGCCTCAACTTCCATTGCTCCGACGTGGAAGCCGGCGCCGAGTATTACGCCCGCAGCGGCACGGACATCACCGATGA
>CAJWVP010000055.1 GCA_913048145.1 uncultured Rhodospirillaceae bacterium | reverse complement strand
CTGGCACCAACTATCCGGTGTTCAAAGACATTATCAAGTATGTGTATGGTGGCGATGCGGCGAAAGCCAAAGCCAACAACGTGGGTGAAGTGCTCTACAACCGCATGATCAACACCTACACCTTCGCTACAGAAGCCGTGCGTGACGCCGTGAAAGCAGCGGGCGGCAAGCGACCGAATGGTGATCAGGTTCGCGCTGCATTCGAGGGCCTCAACATGACCAAAGAGCGCCTTGCTGCGCGTGGCATCGGTGGGTTCACATGGCCGCTACAGGTCTCCTGCAAAAACCACGAAGGCGACGCCCCTGGCGTGTTCATCCAGCAGTGGGATGGCAAGAAATGGAAGCTGATCTCCGACTTCATTCCAGCCATGAGCGACGTCGTTCGCCCGATGGTCGAGAAGGCGGCGGCGGCCTACGCCAAGGAAAACAAGATCACGCCGCGGAGTTGCTAAGTAGCATGTCCGGTCAAACGGCAGAAACGACTGAGTTGGGGGCGGCGGAAGCCGCCCCCCTTCTCAACGTGAACAACGTTGAGGTCATTTACGATCACGTGATCCTCGTGTTGAAAGGTGTGTCGCTGCAATTGCAGAAGGGCGGTATTACAGCACTGCTGGGCGCCAACGGCGCTGGAAAGACGACGACGCTGAAAGCAATTTCGAACCTGCTGCGCGCGGAACGCGGTGAGGTGACGAAAGGCTCCATCGAAGTCGATGGTGAACGCGTCGATCAAATGACGCCTAACGAACTGGTCAAGCGCGGCGTCATCCAAGTCATGGAGGGCCGTCATTGCTTCGAGCATTTGACCGTCGAAGAGAACTTGCTGACCGGCGCCTACACGCGTCGCGACGGCCGCGCCGCCATCGCCGAGTCCCTTGAAAAGGTTTATCATTACTTCCCACGCCTGAAAGAACGGCGTACGTCTCAAGCCGGCTACACGTCGGGCGGGGAACAACAAATGACTGCCATTGGCCGTGCCTTGATGGCCAATCCGCATACGATTTTGCTGGACGAACCCTCCATGGGATTGGCGCCCCAGTTGGTGGAGGAAATTTTTGAAATCGTCCGTGATCTCAACACCAATGAACAGGTGAGCTTCCTGTTGGCGGAACAGAACACCATGGTGGCGCTCCGCTTCGCTGAATACGGCTATATCCTGGAAAATGGGCGTGTCGTCATGGATGGTGAGGCTAAATCGCTCCGGGAAAATGAAGACGTGAAGGAATTTTATCTGGGTCTTAGCACCGGCGGGCGCAAAAGCTTTCGCGAGGTTAAGCACTATCGCCGCCGCAAGCGCTGGCTCTAAGGGATAATCCCTTGGCCAACGGTGAATTCTACGACGATCTGGAAAGCCGAGATCCGGAAGAACGCGAACAGGTGATTTTCAAAGCCTTGCCGGGACAAATTGCCCACGCCAAGGCCAACGCGCCCTATTTTGCGGCACTGTTGACCGACATCAATCCCGATGAAATCACCTCACGTAGTGCCCTCGCACAATTGCCGGTGACGCGGAAATCGGATCTCATTGAACTGCAGGCCAAATCGAGACCGCTCGGCGGATTAAATGCGTTACCACCAGGTAAGATGCGGCACATCTTCCAGTCGCCCGGTCCCATCTATGACGTGGACGGTTTTGGTGACGATTGGTGGGGTACGGCACGCGCCCTTTACGCCGCCGGCATCCGGGCCGGTGATGTGGTACACAATACCTTCTCATATCATTTCACTCCCGCCGGGCTAATGATGGAGACGGGTGCCGCTGCCATCGGATGCGCGGTCGTACCGGCCGGGGTCGGCAATACGGAACTTCAGGTGCAAGCCATCGCAGATATAGGCTGCGATGCCTACACAGGGACCCCCTCGTTCTTGAAGATCATTCTTGAAAAAGCTGATGAGTTGGATCGCGATATTTCTTCGCTCACTAAAGCCCTAGTCGGGGCGGAGCCGCTTCCGCCGGCGCTTCGCCAAGACATCGAGGACAGGGGCGTCAATTGCCAGCAGATCTATGCCTCGGCTGATCTCGGAAACCTTGGTTACGAATCTCCGGCGCGCGAAGGGCTTATTGTCGACGAGGGTGTGTTCGTGGAGATCGTTCGGCCCGGCACCAATGATCCCGTCAACGACGGGGAAGTCGGGGAAATTGTCGCTACGTGTTTCCGCTACGAGTACCCCTTGATCCGTTTCGCTACGGGCGATCTCTCGCGGATCATTCCGGGCGCGAGCCCATGCGGACGGACCAATACGCGCCTGCAAGGATGGATGGGGCGCGCTGACCAGGCCACCAAGGTCAAAGGCATGTTCGTGCACCCGGTCCAGATCGCCAAGATCGTGGCCCGCCACCCGGAAGTGCTTAAGGCCCGCCTAGTGGTCGATAGCCGCGACACAACCGACGTCATGACCCTGTCGTGCGAAGTTGACGACCCAAACGTGGCCGCCGACGGTGCCAAAAGGCTGGCCGATGAAATTACAGCAACCATCCAATCAGTATGCAAACTGCGTGGCGAGGTCTGTTTTGTTGCGCCAGGCAGTCTTCCCAACGACGGAAAGGTCATCGACGACATTCGCGATCACAGTGCATGAACGCCTCAAGGTTGAGCATAATCTCGCCACATTTTGGTTCGATACTATTTATCGTTAGTCCTCCTCGTTTTCGCCAGAGATACCCCCTCTCTGGTTATCTTATCGGCATCCCCTTGCCGAACCTAGCGGCCGGGCCTCCCCACACCGGCCGCAATTTTTTGCCCTGCCGCTGAAACACAGGCGGTGCTTCTTTTTTCCGGGCGCTTGCGTTAGGGTCCGAAAATATCTCGAGAACAAGGCGTTGTGAGGCCTATGCCGAGTTTTTCAGGTCAAGGATTAGGGTGTTTCCGTGGAGGCCGTCTGGTCTTCGCAAACCTGTCGTTCGCGCTGCAGCCCGGTAACGCTTTGGTTCTGCGTGGGCCCAATGGCAGCGGAAAATCCACTCTGCTGCGGCTCATGGCCGGTCTCATCCAGCCATTGGAAGGCCGAATTCAATGGTCCGATTCCGATGCAGGCATCACGGATGACCCTGATCTTCACTATGGCCGGACGCACTATGTGGGGCATGCGGACGCGGTAAAACCGGTCCTGACCGTCACGGAGAACGTGGCGTTCTGGGCCCGGTTGCGCTCACCACAGTCGGATGTGGCCGGCGCCATCGACAAACTTGGGATCGCCCCTCTGGCAGACGTACCGGGTCAGTTCCTGTCTGCCGGTCAGAAACGGCGGGTTAATCTAGCCCGTATTCTCGCTGTGCCAGCCAATCTATGGCTTTTGGACGAACCGGCCACCGCCCTTGATGTCGATGCCATTGCAGCGCTCTGCGACGCCATCGCCGAGCACCGCGCAGCGGGTGGCATGGTTGTGGCATCCACCCATCAAAACCTGGCCTTGACCGACCACGCCGTGTTGCATCTCAGTGATTACATCACCGAGGATCCGGCCCTTGTCTAGTTTCATAACCATCCTTAGCCGCGACCTGAAATTAGCCTACCGGCAAGGTATGGACAGCGTCATGGTCGTGATGTTTTTCGTCATCGCCGTCGTGTTATTCCCCTTCGGCGTCGGGCCAGAAGCGAATATTCTCGCCCGCATCGCTGCCGGGGTCATTTGGGTGGCGGCTCTTTTGGCCTCCATGCTGTCTTTGGAGCGCCTGTTCGATGCGGATTATGAGGACGGAAGTTTAGAGATCCTAATCCTGCAACCAATCACGCTGGAGATCGCCGTCGCCGCTAAGGTGACGGCCCATTGGCTGACCACCGGCCTTCCTCTCATCATTGCGGCCCCGGTCCTGGCCATCCTCCTGAACCTTCCCGCCGATGGCTTTGCGGTGTTGATATCGGCTCTGGCGTTGGGCACGCCGAGCTTGAGCCTGATTGGGGCCATTGGTGCCGCCTTGATACTCGGGGCCCGGCGCGGCGGCGTTTTGCTCTCCTTGCTGGTCTTACCGTTATACATTCCGGTTCTGATCTTCGGCGTTAGCGCCGTCGACGCCGGATTAGGCGGGTTTCCGTTCAAATCCCACCTTCTCGCCCTGGGCGGGTTGTTGCTGGCCACGCTCGCTTTGTGCCCATGGGTATCGGCAAGTGCGCTAAGGCAAGCGCTTCGATCATGACCCTCGCACACCACGCATCGAGAATTGACTTGCGCCGAGGTCTCTTTCAACCACATTTCGTATTGCGATATCGTTGTGTGTCCGGCACCTGGCTACCGGAGGAGAAAATGGTCCTATGATTCATCGGTTTGCAAATCCGACACGATTTGTGCGCCTGGCCGACGTGATCCAGCCCTGGGCTGCGGGTATGACGTTTCTATTTTTCGTGACCGGATTGTATTTCGGTCTTTTCGCGTCGCCCGCCGACTACCAACAAGGCGAAACGGTCCGGATCATGTACATCCACGTACCGGCGGCCTGGATGGCGCTCTTTTGCTATACGGCCATGGCCGCCGCCTGTGGAACCGCATTGATCTGGAAGCATCCGTTGGCTGACCTTGCGGCCCGGGCCACGGCCCCTATTGGCGCCTGCTTCACGCTTCTGGCGCTGGTGACCGGCTCACTTTGGGGACAACCTATGTGGGGAACTTGGTGGGTTTGGGACGCACGGCTGACGTCGGTGCTAATCCTGTTCTTCCTGTATCTAGGTTACATGGCCCTAAACAACGCTTTTGACGACGCCGAACGGGGGTTCAAGGCCTCGGCAATTTTAGCATTGGTCGGTTTTGTAAACGTTCCGATCATTAAGTTCTCCGTCGACTGGTGGAACACTCTCCACCAACCGGCCAGCGTTCTGAAGGCCGGCGGGCCAGCCATTCATGCCAGCATGCTGACCCCGTTAATTCTCATGGCCCTAGCCTTCAAGGCCTATTACCTGTGGGTTTTGCTGATCCGTATGCGCGGAGAGATCAACGCCATGAAGGTTCGCGCGCTCCGCATGCGCCAGGTGCAGCAGGCCGACATGGCTGACAAGGTAGCTGCCGGGAAGGTGGGCTAAGATGGCGGCTTTTTTCGATATGGGGGGATACGGCGGCTTCGTTTGGCCGGCCTACGCTATCGTCGCCTTCGTTATGGTGGGACTGTGGATCATGAGCCGACGGTTTCAACGCACGTCCAGCGACGAGCTCGCAGCCCTAAACCCCAGGACCCGCCGTCGCCAACAGGAACCCAACGATGAAACGTAAACACAAACGGCTGACTTTCGTGATGATCGGCTTGCTGCTGTTGGGGTCGTCGGCGGCGCTGATCCTCACAGCGTTCGAGGACAATATCGTGTTCTTCTACAGCCCCACGGAATTGGTCGATAAGAAACCCGACCCGGCCCAACGGCTCCGCATCGGTGGTCTAGTCATGGCTGGCAGCGTCGAGAAGCTCGCGGGCGCTGTTGTCGCCTTTACCATAACCGATACGGCGAAAACCGTGACGGTTCAGTACAAGGGTATCCTTCCGGACCTTTTCCGCGAAGGTCAGGGCGTTGTTGCCGAGGGCCATCTGAAGGGCGGCGTATTCCAAGCCGATGAGGTATTGGCCAAGCACGACGAAAATTACATGCCTCCAGAAGTCGCCGAGGCGTTGAAGCAGTCCGGTCAATGGAAACCGAAGGAGACCACGCAATGACCGCGGAATTGGGGCATTTCGCTCTCATCCTGGCGCTCTTCATGTCCATCTTGCAATCCACTGTGCCTCTGGTGGGCGCGCAGCGCCGCCACTGCTCATGGATTGCATTGGCGCAACCAACGGCGATCCTTCAATTCCTCCTAGTGGCACTGGCCTTTGGCTGCTTGGTCCACGTCTATCTGATTTCCGACTTCAGCGTTGTGAATGTGGTTAGCAATTCGCACACCGACAAACCACTGATCTACAAGATTTCCGGTGTTTGGGGAAATCACGAGGGTTCTTTACTGCTTTGGGTCCTAATCCTAAGTATGTTCGGCGCCGCTGTGGCGGTCTTTGGCGGCAACCTGCCGCCGACCCTTAAGGCCCGGGTGTTGGCTGTGCAGGCGATGGTCGCGGTCGGTTTTTATCTTTTCATGCTTTTTACGTCGAACCCGTTCGAACGGATATTTCCTCCGCCCTTGAACGGCCAAGGCCTCAATCCACTCCTGCAGGACCCCGGCCTCGCCTTCCATCCACCTATGCTTTACCTCGGCTACGTTGGATTCTCCATGGCCTTTTCATTTGCCATCGCAGCGTTGATCGAAGGCCGGGTCGATGCCGCCTGGGCGCGGTGGGTGCGACCCTGGACCTTAGCGGCTTGGTGTTTCCTGACGGCCGGTATCGCGCTGGGATCCTGGTGGGCCTATTACGAGTTGGGCTGGGGCGGCTGGTGGTTCTGGGACCCAGTGGAAAACGCCTCGTTCATGCCGTGGCTGGCCGGTACGGCGTTGCTGCACTCTGCAACGGTGGCAGAGAAACGTGACACCCTCAAGGGCTGGACCGTGCTTTTGGCGATCATCACCTTCTCACTCAGCTTGCTTGGCACCTTCCTGGTCCGCTCCGGCGTACTCACGTCCGTGCATGCCTTCGCGACGGACCCGACACGCGGGGTCTTCATCCTGGTTCTACTAATCATCGTCATCGGCGGCTCGCTGGCGCTGTATGCCTGGCGCGGTCCGCAGCTCACCAGCACGGGCCTGTTTCAACCGGTGTCCCGCGAAGGGGCCTTGTTGTTCAATAATCTAGTCATGACCACGGCGGCCGCAGCGGTGCTTTTGGGCACCCTCTATCCTCTTCTCCTCGATGCCCTGGGCGGCGGCAAGGTCTCGGTGGGGGCCCCATTCTTCAACGCCGTGTTCATTCCTCTGATGATCCCAATGATCGTTGCCATGGCCATCGGGCCATTCCTGCATTGGAAGCGCAGCGACGTGACTCCAGCGCTCCTACGCCTCCGGTTGGCTTTTGGTGCCGCGTTATTGACCGGCCTCCTGGCTTTCATAGCACATCAGGACGGTCCCGTTCTGGGCGCTATAGCGCTGGCGCTTGGGGTCTGGTTGGCCTTAGGTGCCGTGACCGAATTAGCCAGCCGCATCCGTCTCTTCCAGATCCCATTAGGTGACGCGCTTCGCCGCGTGACCCGCCTGCCACGTGCCAGCTGGGGGATGACCTTGGGTCATCTAGGTCTGGCGGTCAGCATCATCGGCATGGCTGGGGCTGGGGCCTGGACGGTGGAGAGCATTCAGGTCATGAAACCGGGCGATAGGGTCATGATCAGCGGCTACGAATTCACTTTCGACGGCGCCAAAGACAGTACAGGTCCAAACTACAGCGTTGTTGCCGGCAACTTCACGGTCCGACGAAACGGCGAACATGTAACGAATCTGGCCGCCGAAAAACGAATCTACGCCGTCTCCAAACAGCCAACAACGGAGGCTGCAATCCATACAACATTGGCTGGCGACCTGTATGCCGTGATTGGTGATCCGGAGGGCGCTAACGGTGCCTATGTGACGCGGCTATACTTCAATCCCCTGGTCGTGTGGATGTGGATCGGCACATTGATCATGGTGTTTGGTGGTGCAATCAGCCTGACGGACCGACGCCACCGGGTTGGCGCGCCAAAACGCAGCCGCGCAGATGCGGCCGTGCAAGGAGCCTGATCGCATGAACCGGCGTGTTTTCTTTCTAATACCACTTGTAGTGTTTCTGATTTTAACCGGTTATTTCGCCGTTGGCCTGACCAAGGACCCTAAACGCTTGCCCAGCATGCTGGAGGGCAAGCCCGTGCCGGACTTCGATCTCAAGCCCATCAAGGGGCGCGACAACAAAGGTTTTGCTAGCACGGACTTGAAAGGCAGTGTTGCGTTGGTCAACATCTTTGGATCTTGGTGTGTTGCCTGCCGGGCCGAACACCCGTTCCTCATGGACCTGAAGGAGTCCGGCGCGGTCACCATTCACGGCATTGACTGGCGGGAAGAGGACCCCGACGCGGGAGCGGCCTGGCTGAAGAAGCATGGCGACCCCTATGCCCTGGTCGGCGACGACCCGAAGAGTCGCGCCGCCATCGCCTTCGGGGTCACCGGAGCACCGGAGACCTTCCTAGTCGACGCAAAGGGCGTCATCCGGCACAAGATCGTCGGCCCACTGGATAAGAAGATCTGGGAGAACACCGTAAAGCCCATGATCGAGAGACTACGTAAGGTTGGCGCATCCTAAAATGCGATACCTGATACTCTTCTTAGGCCTGCTGGTTTTCGCTTCGCCGGTTTCCGCCGTCGATCCAAGCGAGATGCTCTCCAATTCGCTGATGGAGACCCGGGCCCGAGAGATCTCAAAAGGCCTTCGATGCGTTGTTTGTCAGAACCAATCCATCGATGATTCGGATGCCGCCCTGGCCCGCGACTTACGAGTGCTGGTGCGCGAACGCCTTGTCGCCGGCGACAGCGATAACGAAGTGGTTGAATACGTCGTATCACGCTACGGCGATTTCGTCCTCTTGAAGCCGCCATTTAAGGGCGCAACGCTGGTCCTGTGGGGCGGCCCGGTGCTTTTCGTCCTGATAGCGTTTTTCGCTGGGTTAGGGTTCTATCGGCGCCAACGCCGGGGCGCCCCAAGCAAACCAGCGGCCGTGGCACTTAGCAATACTGAGCGCGCCCGCCTCAATGATTTGTTGGACAAGGACGGATCATGACACTGCTATGGGTTTTGATTGGACTGATCTCTCTGATTGTCTGCGCAGTAATCTTTCGAACGTTGGTGCGACAAAAAAACGTCGCCCCACTAGCCCGAGCCGAGTTCGACGTCACCGTCTACAAGGATCAACTTTTGGAACTGGACCGCGATATGCAGCGCGGCATTCTCAATGCGGATGAAGCGACGGCAGCACGCACCGAGATCGAGCGACGAATCTTAACCCTGGCCGATGATGTCGAAGCCACCACCAAACAAGCCGAGGAGCTAAAGCCCGGAGCGTTATCTCCCGCAACCATTGGCCTCGCCCTAATTACACCGTCGGCCGCGCTGGTCGCCTACATCGTGATAGGGACGCCGGAACTCCCAAACCTGCCCTATGCCGAACGCGATATTGCCGCCGAAACCCGGCAGGTGGCCGAGCGGCGCCGAGCCCAAGAAATGGAAGCCTTAGCCCAAAGATTGGCAAAACGCCTCCAAACCGAGCCCGACAACCTGCAGGGATGGATGCTCCTCAGCAACTACCATGCGACTTCAGGACGCACCACAGAGGCCCTAACCGCCATAAAAAAGGCCCATGACCTCGCACCAGACAATCCGTACGTCTTGCTCCAATATGCCGAAGCCCTGATCCCGACGCAGAACAACATTGTCAGCGCTCAGGCCAGTGATTTGTTCAACAAGGCCCTTGCAGCCGATCCGCGCAACCCTCGGGCCCGCTATTACCTGGCGCTCGCCAAGGCGCAGGCGAACGACGTTCGCGGCGCCATCCAGGATTGGGTCGACCTGATTTCCATTTCACCGCCAGATGCAACTTGGTTGACCACGGTCCGCAGCCAGATCGTTGCCGCGTCCAAGGAATTGGGCGTTGATCCCCGCAGCTTCGAACCCAGCGCTGCGGCCTTAGCCATGGGACCGTCGCCATCTGAGCCGACTGCGCAAGGCCCAAGCCGCCAGGATGTAGAGGCCGCTAGTCAGATGACCGCCGAGGAGCGCCAGGCAATGATTCGCGGTATGGTCCAACGCCTAGCCGACCGGTTGGAGGAGAAACCCGACGACCCCGAAGGCTGGCGGCGCTTAGCCAATGCCTACCGGGTTCTCGGCGAGGATGCTAAGGCCGCCGAGGCAGAAGCCCGGGCGAAAGCGGCTAAACGCTAAGATTTCGCACGGGCGCTGGTCTCATGCCTTCTCACACCCTATAAAGAGCTCCGCCCACCTAATTCCTGGAGGAGTTTCGCCCTGAGCCAGTTCAACACCATTGATGATCTGGATGTCGCTGGAAAACGCGTGCTGGTCCGCGTCGATTTAAACGTTCCCATGCATGATGGTCGAGTCACCGATACGACACGAATTGAACGAACCTTGCCGACCATCCGCGATCTGCAGGCAAAAGGTGCGCAGGTCATCGTCCTGTCGCACTTCGGCCGCCCCAAAGGCCAACGCAAACTCGAGATGTCTTTACAACCAGTGGCGATCGCTCTGCAAACCAGTCTGGGCCAGAAAGTCGCGTTTGGCGCCGATTGCATCGGCACGGACGCCGTGGCAGCCATAGCCTCAGCCGATAACGGCGAGGTCGTGGTTCTCGAGAACCTTCGGTTCCATGCCGGTGAAGAAGCCAATGACGGCACCTTCGCCCAGGCCATAGCCGATCTCGCGGATGCCTACGTCAATGATGCCTTTTCCTGCGCCCATAGGGCCCATGCATCAACCGAAGCAATCGCGTGCCTGCTGCCGGCGGCGGCGGGACGGCTGATGCAAACGGAATTGGAAGCGCTTAGCGGCGCCCTGGGGAACCCAGAACGCCCGGTGGCAGCCGTGGTCGGCGGCGCCAAGATCTCAACCAAGATGGACGTGCTGGGCAACCTAGTGTCAAAGGTAGATCAATTGATCATCGGCGGCGGCATGGCCAACACATTCCTCTTTGCCAAAGGAGTCGATGTGGGTAAATCGCTCTCCGAAACGGACATGGCCGACCAGGCCCAGGACATCATGGCCAATGCAGCCGCACAAGGGTGCGAAATCATTTTGCCGGTCGACGCCAAGGTGGCCCAGACGTTCGAAACCGGAGCCAGAAGTCAGACGGTTTCCGTGGATAGTGTACCTGCCGATTCGATGATCCTGGACTTAGGGCCTGCCAGCATCAACGATTTGGTTCAGCGTATAGGCCGATGCCGCACCGTGGTGTGGAACGGCCCCCTTGGTGCCTTTGAAATCTCGCCCTTCGATGCCGGCACCAACGCCGTAGCCCGCGAAACGGCGCGCCTGACCCAGGACGGGTTCCTGCTGAGTGTCGCTGGCGGTGGCGACACGGTCGCGGCGCTGGCAAACGCGGGTGCGGTGGATCACTTCTCCTACGTCTCGACGGCGGGCGGTGCGTTCTTGGAATGGCTGGAGGGCAAGACGCTTCCTGGAGTTGCGGCGCTAGAAAACTAAGTCGCGAAGCGCCTAGGCCTCACGCGGCGGCGTGCCTCGGGATTCTGATGGCAAGTCCTGCTGCGGCATCGGCGGCGAGAGGCGGTTCGCCATATCGGGATGCGTCTTCGCTATGATATCGTCAAGCATATGCTGCAGATATTGGGACTGTGATAGCAGTTTATTAGTGGCTTCCAAAGCCTCTCCAGACGCCGTCTTTGCAATGTCCTGAGCAACCGTATTAACATTTTCCATGGTGGCGCGAATCGATTGCA
>CAJWVP010000054.1 GCA_913048145.1 uncultured Rhodospirillaceae bacterium | reverse complement strand
TTTTGTTGCGTGGTTTTTCCGAAAGAGGCGTATAAAACGAGCTGTCGATGGGTATGTGCATCCGCTCAATCTCAGCATGAGAATGCGGGACGTAGTTTCGGAGGCGCTCAACCGTCGGTCCACTGATCCCTCGAACGGGGCTCCCCGCCCCCAACACCGCGATCTGTTGCGCTTCAAGCTTGGGACGGATCAAATGTCGTTCAAGAACCCGCCGCGGGAGTGACATCGAATTAATCCGATCATCGCGATCTCCGGCCAAGTCATCCGCACACCAAACAATGCATGGCCTACCAGCCTTCACAACGGGGTGTGCAATTACGGGCGTTCCGCCAACGGCGACGATATGCGGATAGCTGTCCATAGTCCGCTGCCAAGCCTCCGAGGCCTCCGTGTATGTGAATTCTAACCCGGGAAAGCGGCATCCAACTTTTGCGTCGAAACCGCCATTCGCCCCAACAGAAATTTCTGTGCGGCCGCGGCCGCCGACCAAGGAACGCAACCAACTGGCATTAAGGTCGGACCCCAATCCCCATACGGCATAGGTCGCAACGCCAACCTCGAATTGATGGCGTTGCAGGTGATTGATGAGGAAGCGGGCCTGAGATTGGACGCCGCCGAAAAACTCCAAAGGCAGCGTTACGACAAGAACGCGGCGTTCCACAGAGCTCATTTGCTTACCAAGGCTTCGTCGGAACCGCGAATAACTTCCAGAGTGCGTTTTTTTGTTTCTTCCCAGACAAACCGGCGCGCCCGTTCCCGAGCTTTGTGCGACAGAATCTCCCGCGCATCAGGATCGTTATATAACTCACGCAACACATCGGTTATATTGTCTACGTCGTATGGATCAAAATAGACCGCGGCATCACCTAAAACTTCAGGCATGGCGGCCGTGTTCGAACTGGCAATTGGGGCACTGCATGCCATTGCTTCGACAAGCGGGTTACCGAATGTTTCGACCGTCGATGGAAAGACAAAGATGCGGCACCGCCCGTAGAGCTTTTTCAACTCGTTTACTGAAACATGTCCCAAGAATTCCACGTGCTCATCGAGGTGCTGTTCAGTGATCAACGCCTTCAACGCCGCGAAGTATTCGGCATCTACAGGACTGCCCGCAACTTTCAACCGAATATCCGGGATACTTTCACGCAAATTGGCAATCGCTCGTATCAACGCGATAAAATTTTTCTGCACATAGATGTCGGAGACGGATAGCAAGAACTTGTCCCGGTCGTCATTCTGATTGCTGCTCAAATAGGTCCGGTCCACGCCATGTGGAACAACGATCATTCTGTCTCCAAGCAAGGACCAGAAGGCGCTTTGAATCCCTTTCTTTGCATACGAAGAAACAGCGATGGCGCGACGACACGTGATCAACGAGAACATGGTGGCCAGGTACAGAAGCACCCAATAGGCCAATTTCACCGGACGCCGCTCGACAAAGCCGACCGAAACGGCGTTCCGGATGAGGATCACGTGATTCTTCGCTAGGAACGGCCCGTAGTTAGCCGGCGAAAAAGTTGCATCCAAACCCAAGCGGCGGACCAGTCGCGGCAAGTCGATTTGTTCGCGAAACAGAACACGCCAAAATCCCCGCCGATAGCGCTGGACATGATAAATGATATTCGACAAGTTCGTCGGCAGGATTTCCGTCTGGTCTTCGTGCAGGCAGACATGAACTTCCAAGCCATCTTCCTCATTGAGGAGGGGCAGCATGTTGTGCAGGTAAGTTACGCCTCCGCCCGATCGGGCGTGCAAGGCGTTGACCAACAGCTTGAAACGATCGGGAGAACAAATTCGCCGCATCTCAGCCGTCAGGCCGTCGATATGGTTGTTCCAGGTAAATTGTGTTTTCGCACGTTGAATACCGGTCTTTACAAGTTGTGATCGTCTTTTCGCGTTTCGATCCAACTCCATAATCTGGCTGGCAAGATCTTCAGCATTCCCCAATTCGAAAAATACGGCCGCATCGCCGCAAATTTCTCTGTGAACAGGAATATCCGAAACGATTAGCGGCACACCTGCGCGCATCGCTTCAACCATCGGAAATCCGAATGTCTCTGCCATAGACGGAAACACAAACGCGTCGAAATCAGAGAGAGCATTGCTTAACTCTTCATGCTCGATGCGGCCCATTGTCAGACATTCGTCGAATTTCGAGTCAGACATGTAGGCCAATTCAATAGACGCATTATCCCACGCGGCAAAATCAGATTTCTCCATGGTGATCCGCGTAGACACCGAGATACCCTGCGTCCTAAGCAGCAAAGTTGCATTTGCTAGGGTTGTCGGATCCTTATGAGGATAATAGACAGAAACGTAGAGCAACCGAATTGTTCCGTCTTCGCGCCACTGCCGACGACGCGCCTGTTCAGAAAATCGGGGGTTAACACCCAGGTAATTGACGATTGAATGATCCGACAAGCTGGCGTCGAAATCGAGCGCGGCGTTCATAGCCACTTCTGATGGAAAAATCGTCAACTGGGAATGCCGGGCGGAAATTAGCATGAGATTGCGGCGAAGAAACGCCGATATCCGCTCGCGCCAACTCAAGTTCGGAAGAACCAGCTTACGATAAATTGGATTTAGGTAAATCTCGCCCTGAACAAGAAGCACTTGCGGAATTGGCGGAAACAAGACGCCGTAGTTCGCCGAGGAAAAGACGAGGTCCGCGCCGCTATTCTTGATAATTCGCCGCCAAACAAACTGCTCCCATAGGAACCGGTGCCAAGGCCCATAAAACCGTGTTTTGACGATTTGGACCGACACAGGCATACCAGCAAAGCGCGAGGTTTCAAACCACCTAGGAACGTAGACAATCACGTCGATCTCGCGGGTGGCGAAGAATTCGATCAGGTTGTTTGTATATGTAACGATCCCACCGGTGTTCGCAGAGATGGCGTTGACGATAATTCGCATTAATACTGATACCTAGGCGAGTTCGGTCAAGAGATAGACCCGATAGGCGAACGCAAACGCCAATCGAGTCGTGAACCTATTTGAGGAAAGCGGCATAGACAATACCGTTGGGACCTCACCCAAAGCTCAGACAGTCGCGACGCAGAGGTTATCGATAGCGAGAGCTCCGTCCGGATTAGCAGCGTTGATCGGCGTATAACAACCTTATTCACACCATAAATAACGGTCAGAATGTTCACAGCCACGTAATGGCGGTAAAATAGCTAGTTGGTCGCTCACTCGGCGTCCAGATCAAGTCCATGGGCACCGCGAACTGTTTAACGCGGCGCGCGATTAAGAAATTATGGATCGCCACGTGGTTCGCCAAACTCATGCCCTTCAAAAAATCCCTTAATCCTGCCAAGGCACGTAGACAGACACGCTGGCAACAAATTTGTTTATATGCCGAATTGCAGCGCCGCCGGAAACCTGCTTTTCTCAACGTTCTTCTTGACCGTCGAACAGGACAATCATGGCTGACAGCAAATCCATTGAATTTATTGAAAAACTGATCTCTTTCGACACCACGAGCCGAGAATCCAATCTCGAACTCATTGCATTCATTCAAGATTATCTAATCGACCTCGGAATCGACAGCCAGCTGATCCACAATGAAGAAGGCACAAAAGCTAATCTCTACGCCACGGTTGGCGATACAAATACTTCCGGCGTGATGCTCTCGGGACACACGGATGTTGTCCCCATTGACGGTCAGGAGTGGGATACGAACCCTTTCAACGTGACTAAAAAGGGAAGTCGTCTATATGGCCGGGGTACGTCGGACATGAAAAGCTTCATTGCCATTACCCTGGCCCAATTGCCAAAATTCCAGGCTCGGGGCCTCAAAACCCCCATCCACTTAGCGTTCTCTTATGATGAGGAAGTTGGTTGCATCGGGGTTCGCCGCCTCATTGAAGCGCTTAACGGCATGCCCGTGAAACCAGCCATGTGCATCATCGGTGAACCCACAAGTATGCAAGTAATTACCGGTCATAAGGGAAAGCGGAGCTATCGGGTGCATGTGCGCGGTCTCGAAGCCCATTCCAGCCTCGCGCCGCATGGCGTCAACGCCATAGAATACGCCTCCCGCCTCATTGCCTTTCTCAGCGACTTGGCCGACCGCATTGCGGATGAGGGACCGCATGACGAGCTTTACGATGTCACTCACACGACGGTACACGCCGGAACCGTTCACGGCGGCACCCAACTAAATATCGTACCCAAGGACTGTGTCTTCGAGTACGAGTTTCGATATGTGGGGCTGCAGGATCCACAAGCCCTGGAAGACGAAATTCGCACCTTTGCCCGCGATGAATTGGAAACGCGCATGCACGCCACCAGTTCTGACACGGGCATTACAATCGATCTGGTCAATGATATGCCGGGTCTGGAGATGGATGTGGACACCGAAGTGGTCACGTTCGTCAAGGCCTTGGCCGGACGCAACGACCACGCCAAGGTAGCATTCGGTACAGAAGCAGGCTTGTTCCATCAGCGCGCCAATATTCCCACGGTCGTGTGCGGTCCGGGATCCATCGATCAAGCCCACAAGCCTAACGAGTTCATCGAGATGGAGCAGATCGACGCCTGTGAAGCGTTCCTGGGTCGGCTTATGGATCGGGTTTGCGAGAGTTGACGAGTGTCAATTGAGTTGGTCAGGTTTATTGTACTAAGACTTCGTCGCGGTCGTTACCCCTGACAATCCTCCGGTAAACGCTTCAGACTAGCAATTCGTCAGCCAGATATAGCAGCGCTTCGACGCCATTAGCGACCAAAATAACGTCCAGGCAACTGTGCTGACGAGAAAGGGTGAGTTGTTTTGCGAAGACGCTGACATCAAGGTTGGCGCCGACGGGAAATGCGATCCTGGAGACCGGTCGGCCACGAGCCCAAATGCCCCTAACGGTTATCGCACGATCGTGGAGTCAACGAAGCCAATGATCGCGACGCTTAACAGTCCGACGCTGGGCGGCGGCCTCGCCATCGCCGGGTCTTGCGATATCCTGGTTGCGTCCGGCGCGCCTCTATGCATTCTTACTCAACTAGCGTTAAGGGCACAATTAACGGGGTTTCCAACATGTCCAAGCGGGAAATGCGCGGCATCAAAGAGGGGTTAAGGGTCATCGTCACGGCAGGCGCCGCGGGTATCGGCCGGGCAATCGCCGAAACCTTTGTCGATAGAGGCGCCAAGGTGTTCATATGCGACCTGGATGATACGGCCTTGGCGGAAATGGCGAAGGCTTGCCCAGAAATTGGACGCTTTCGTGCAGATGTTGCTGATCAGGCGCAGGTCGACGCTTTCTTTGACGTCGCGCTTGCTGATTTGGGGGGGTTGGACGTGCTGGTCAACAACGCCGGTATCGCCGGTCCCACCGCGCCGATCGATGAGATGAGCCCGGACGACTGGCGGCGTACCGTCGATATTAATTTGAACAGTCACTTCTATTGCCTCCGTCGGGCAGTACCACCCCTAAAAGAATCCGGCAACGGCGCAATCATCAATCTGTCCTCAGTCGCCGGCCGGTTGGGCTTCGCTATGCGGACCCCGTATGCCGCCACGAAATGGGGAATCGTCGGGTTGACGGAATCTTTGTCAAAAGAACTAGGGCCCTTCGGTATCCGTGTGAACTGCCTTCAACCAGGCATGGTTGAAGGAGACCGCATCAACCGGGTGATCTCTGCGCGCGCCGAAGCGACCGGCAAGGCCTTCGACACGGTCGAACAGGACATGCTATCAAACGTCTCGCTTAGGCGCACCGTGTCAGGACAAGATATTGCCGAGATGGCGGTCTTCCTATGTACCCCCATGGGCGCCAACGTATCCGGCCAAGCCTTAAGCATCTGTGCCGGCGTCGAAAATATCTAAAGGTATACCAGCCATGAATGAAAAAATTGCTGTCATCGGATCGGGCCTGATCGGACGGGCTTGGGCGATCTCTTTCGCCCGCGCCGGCTATGCCGTGGAAATGACAGATATCGATCCCGACAACCTCAACCAATCCGTCCAGACCCTAAAAGGCAGCCTTTCAGATTTAGCCAAACACGATTTGCTAAATGACCAAGATATCAACACCGTGGCCGCCCGAATTTCCCCGCAGGAGAGCGTCGCCGCCGCTTTGGATGGCGCCACCTATGTGCAGGAGAACACCGCCGAAGTCCTCGAAATAAAAAAGCAGGTCTACGCGGAGCTTGATGGCATGGCAGCACCGGAAACAGTCATCGGTAGTTCTACCTCGGGGTTAATGGCATCGTTATTTACCGAAGAATTGAAAGGACGTCACCGGTGTCTCGTCGCCCACCCTATAAACCCGCCCCATCTGGTGCCGGCGGTAGAGCTCTGCCCAGCTCCTTGGACGGACAAGGCCGCCATGGACACTACGGCTGCCATTATGGAGAACGCGGGCCACAAGACGATCCGCATGGAGAAAGAGATCGACGGTTTCATCGTAAATCGGATGCAGATCGCCCTCCTCCACGAGGCCTTTCGTCTGGTCGACGGTGGTTATGCCTCATGCGAGGACGTAGACCGCGCCATCAAGGATGGATTGTCGCACCGTTGGTCCTTCATTGGCCCTTTCGAAACCGGCGATTTGAACGCGCCGAATGGGATCCGTGACTACTGTACGAAGTTCGGCGAGTTGATTGAGCGGGTCGGACGCTCTCAAACGGAGAATGCGGATTTCCGTGGACCGCTTCTTGATATGCTAGAAGCGCAACGTCGCGAACTGCTACCCGTCGACCAACTGGCGGATCGAACCGCATGGCGCGATCGACGCCTCATGGCTCTGGCGGTCCACAAGAAACACGCCGCCGATACCCTCGGGGACTGACACTCAGACCTAATCACAGGAGTACATCATGGCGAAAGCCCGCAAAGTTATCATTACCTGCGCCGTCACCGGCTCCATCCATACGCCGTCAATGTCGCCGCACCTGCCAGTCACGGCGGATGAAATAACCGAAGCGGCCCTTGGCGCAGCCGAGGCCGGTGCTTCGATCCTTCATTTGCACGCCCGCAACCAAGAAGATGGTAGTCCCGATCAGAGCATCGACGCCTTCATGCGTTTCCTGCCCCGGATCAAGCAGAACACCGACGCCGTGGTGAACATCACTACCGGTGGCGCGGCGACCATGACCATAGATCAGCGTTTACAACCGGCTTTGAACTGCAAACCGGAAGTGGCGTCGTTGAACATGGGCTCCATGAACTTTGGCCTGTTTCCGATGCTAGACCGCTTCACGGACCTGAAGCACGACTGGGAACGCCAATACCTGGAAAACAGCCGCGACATGGTATTCAAGAACACCTATAAAGACATTGAGTTCATCCTTACCTCCTGCGCCGACAATAACACGCGGTTCGAGTTCGAATGCTATGACATCTCACACCTGTACAACCTCGCCCATTTCCTGGAGCGCGGTCTAGTCAAGCCGCCGCTGTTCGTTCAGTCGGTCTTTGGCATCTTGGGCGGTATCGGTGCGCATCCCGAAGACCTCATGCATATGAAGCGCACGGCGGACCGGTTATTCGGCGACCAATATTATTGGTCCATCTTGGGCGCAGGCCGCAATCAGATTCCCCTCGCCGCCATGGGCGCGGCCATGGGCGCGAACGTCCGCGTCGGCATGGAGGATTCGCTTTGGTGCGGACCAGGTAAACTTGCGGAGAGCAACGCCGAACAGGTCACCAAAATGCGTCAGGTCCTTGAAGGCATGTCACTGGAAGTGGCAACCCCGGACGAGGCGCGTGAAATTCTTCAATTAAAAGGGGGCGACCAGGTCGCCTTCTAGCCCGGCCTAGTTGCTTTTCTGGCGCAGGATAAAGCGTCCATCTTCAACCCCCTCGAAGAACTCATCCAGTTCCGGATGATCGATCGGATCTTCGTCACGATCTTCGGGTACGAGATTCTGCTCGGAGACATACGCTATGTATGGAGACCGTTCCGGCTCCGGCGTTTCCGCTAGCAAGTGATAGAACGGCTGATCCTTCCGAGGACGCACATCTTCAGGGATATTCTCCCACCATTCTTCGGAGTTATTGAAGATAGGATCGACGTCGAAAATCACACCGCGAAAGCCGTATACGCGATGGCGCACGGGCGCACCGATCCCAAACTTTGCTGAGGCAATCACGCGAGGAACATCATCCGCCAGAGCGCCGTCAAATTCGCCATGAGTATCCATGCAGGAATTGTACCTTTCCCAAGGCTATGGTCAATGCCGGACAGGACAGCAGTCTCGAATCAAGCCTGCGCCAAACATTTCTTGGAGTGCATATGGTATGGACTTCGCGAGAAGTCCAGAGGCGAATGCCTTATGCGGCAATCCCGCCGGAACGCCAGACCGACGTTTCTTTACAAGACGAGCAGACACGCTCACCAATGTGGTTGGAGGTGAATTTACCGCTACACATCAGACATTTCCGGGTCTTCTTGACCTGGGGACGATCCGGCTCGGGCTTCTTTGTATCAGTACGACGAGAAGCCATTATGCCGCCTCCCGCGCTTCCAGGAGTTCAGCAGTTGGCCGATTCAGCATCAACTTTGCGAGTGCCAACAACTCTTCGGCTTCATCCAGAAGCCCTTTCGCAGTTTCCGGTTTCACATCTTGTACTTTATTCAGCGCGTCGCAGGCGCTGTCCGAGAGAAACCGGACCAGTTCGATCTTTGCCATAGTCTTAAACCCTATTCTACTCAACAGCTAACCACAGCGCCGAAATGCACTCGGTTTAGGCTGTCATATTTCCTTAACGCGCGTGTTATACACGAATTACTTTTGCAATGCATCATATTGTTGTGCGTTGCAATATTTTTTGGATTCTGTGAAAGGCCCCTTGTTACCGTAGAGATTGAACAGAAATATATTTTTATTATCAATGTATTAATGAAAAGTTACTCGTTTCTTTTGGCGCTGATGAACACCCAAGACATCCGAGGTATTCTCTCTCAAGTTGCCTAAGAAGCACTCTTTTTCAGTTGCGATGCTAATTAATCGCACCGAAAGGCCAGTGTAGTTGCTTACATAGTGCCTTCGGGTCTGGTTGACGCAGATTTTTCTCATCTTTAAAGGTTCACGTAAAGCCATGACCGATCTCCAACTTGGATCGTTATTTATTCACGCCATTGTGGTGCCGGAGTCATTAACAACCCCTAAATCATGGCATCACCCAGAGGCATGGCATGAATTTCTCAGGTTAATTGGGCAACAGCCGCGGCGCGCGCATAAGAAAGTTGGGCGACATCGTGAACCTGCTCCAACCGCCAGCATTCGTCCAAGAGCTTGCTAGCCGCGTTGGGCCCGATGACCGGATCGACTAGCTCACGATACTTGTCCTCTAGTTCCGCGTCGCTCAACGGATTATCTGGATCCCCCTTGCGGGTCGGCGAATGGTGCTCATATCGAGCCCCGTCTATAGTTTCCACGGTGACCGTAGCAGAGCGAAAATTCGGGAACTTGGCCTCGGCGTCCGCATCGGTTTCGAATTCTATACGCGACATGACCGAACGGATGTCCGGATCGTCCAGTTTCTCTTCGCTAAAGGCGGCGAACCGCGCGCGCCCCAGAACCAATCCCGCAGCGACGGCATAGGGAAGCGAAAACTTTGCTTCATACACGGTCTGCGGATTCCGATTTCCGCAGATTTCCACGCCTTTGGCATATGTCCCAATATGAATAGACGCCACGTTCTCAGCGCTAAGCTGGTACTCAGACGCCAAGGCAATCATTGAGTCAATCGCTGCAAATGTGTGACCGCAACAGGTGTGGTTCTTCTGCGTCATTCGGGTAATTGTGTAGTCGCTCTCAAGATCGGCCACGGCACTGTCCCAATCCACATCGCGGCTCATGGCATAGCCAAACCCCCGCGGCCCTTCGAACATGCCCTCGGCCCCGATGACACCGTGCTTTGCGACCATGGCAGCCATGGCGCCCGCCTCAGCCGCGTGTCCCGCGTGAATCGGCTTCCCCATGGAATCGGTCGCAAATGCCTGCTGCAGCGCAGCTGCCATCGTCACCGCATTCGCCAACGCATGTTTCGCCTGTTCGGCGGTCAATCCCATGGCCGCGGCACAGCCGGCAGCCGCGCCGATAGTGCCAATCGTGCCTGTGGTGTGCCAATAGTCGTAATGCGCCGGCTGCATAGCCTTGCCGACCCGGTTCGAAACCTCGTAGCCGGCAATGATGGCGCGCAGCAACATCATGCCGTCGTGGCCGGCGCTTTGACTAGCTGCCAGGACTGCCGAAATCACCGGCGGGCCCGGATGATAAACGGCGTCGCGAAAAATGTCGTCTACTTCCATGGCGTGCGCCGCCGCCCCGTTGATAAGTGCCGCCGTGCGCACAGGCCCGCGACGTCCTGACGGCACGATCTGTGCGCCGCCATGGTCAAGTTCTTCGCTCAGCGCTTCGGTCATCAACGTGGCCGGGGGATGCACCGCCCCACAGATCATTGCGGCCATGCCGTCCACGAAACAGCGTTTCGCGGCGTGCAAGACGTCATCGGATAGAGGACGCGTGCTTAGCTCAACGGCGTAAGCTCCAAGTTTTCCGGCGATCATGCTGGATTCCTCACGACAAAAAGGGGTTAAATTACCATGGTGACACAAGGTCCGGAAATCCACGTCATTTCACAAGTGCCGTTTTTATAGGGATAGTATGGCGCAATACAGTTTGCATTCGTATACAATCCCTGAGGGAGGGCCAATCGGATGATAAAGCTCTATCCACAAGATCCCGGCCAGAACCTCTTGACCTCGCCCTGGGTTCACGCGGCCTATTCACGCTTAGACCACTAGATCATATTCCAATGACCGCCAAGATCGATGACGATGATGGCCACAACCAGGCAAATCTATCGCGCGCAAAACTTGTTCAGCTGACGCTTCTTGAGACCATCCAGTCCGGGGCGTTCGCGCCCGGCGACCGCGTTCATGAAGTCGATGTAGCGAAATGGCTTAATGTTAGCCGCAGGCCGGTACGCACAGCATTCCGCCGGTTGCAGGCGGACGGGCTTCTAGTCATGGAACCCTGGCGGGGCGTGATCGTCGCCCAGTTGGACCAGCAGCAATTGATTGAACTTTACGCCATCCGCCGGGTATTGGAAGGCGCCGCGGCGGGCTTGGCCGCACAGCATGCCTCAGAATCCCAGATTGCCACGTTGAATGACATTATCGCCCAGGCCGATGAAACCACCGCAGTGGACGAGAGGGCGGAGCTCAACCAGATCTTCCACCAATATATTTATGCAGCTGCCCATAACCGTTATCTGCTTCAGGCGTTGAATACGCTTCGTGACGCCGTGGTGCTGCTGCCGAGCACCACATACGCCCTAGATGGACGGCACGGGGAAGCGGAAGCGGTTGCACGCCATCACATCGGCGAAGCCGAAAAGGCACACCTCAAGATGGTTATCGCCCTCGAACGCGAACAAAAACACGATAAGGAAGGAAGCCATTAATGACCTATTTTCCAGATCGG